>JBOHMF010000235.1:0-6896 GCA_050730055.1 Allostellaceae bacterium | reverse complement strand
CCCTCGGCGGGGCAATTGCGCTCGCCGGTCTCGGACCGCTGCGCGGTCTGTTCATCATCGTTGTCGCCGCCGCGGCGGTCGCGGCCGCGGCGAGACTTGCGCAATCCCGCATCGGCGGCTACACGGGCGATGTGCTCGGAGCCTTTCAGCAGGCGGGGGAGATCGTGATGCTGCTCGGCGCGGTCGCCCGATGACGGGTGGCGCCGCAGAGGACCGGACGACCCGCTTCTGGTGGGTACGCCACGCGCCGGTGCCGCATGGCGGACGCATCTATGGACAGAGCGACCTGTCCTGCGACTGCTCGGACGCCGCGGTCTTTTCCGGCCTCGCCCGACAGTTGCCGCAGGGGGCGGTGTGGGTGACGAGCACCCTGCAGCGCACGCACGAGACCGCGGCGGCGATCGTCCGCGCCGGACCCGATCCGACACCCGGTCCCGAGGCGCTGGCGCTTGCCGATCTCGCCGAACAGAATTTCGGGGAGTGGCAGGGTCTTACCTATGAGGACCTGCGCTGCTCCCGCGCCGGCGAATTGCACCGCTTCTGGCACGCGCCGGCGCACCTGGCCCCACCCGGCGGGGAGAGCTTTGTCGCGATGATGGCGCGCGTCGCGCGCGCGGTCCATAGCCTTGTCGCCGCGTACCTGGGCCGCGACATCCTCATTGTCGCTCATGGCGGGACGATCCGCGCCGCCCTGGCGCTGGCCCTGGGACTGGAGCCGGAAGCCGCGCTCGCCTTCACGATCGAGAACTGCTCCTTGACCCGCATCGACCATATCGACGGGCCGGGGCAGGGGCACGGCTGGCGGATCGTCACCGTCAACCGCCCGCCTTATTGAGATCGCAGGGTGACGCCGCCCTCGGGGCGTGCTAGCGTTGCCCTTGCGATGCGACAGGGAAGTCCGGTGCGATGCCGGCGATGCCCCCGCAACTGTAAGCGGCGAGACCGCGGCAACCGGCCACTGGCACGGGCGCAAGCCCGGCCGGGAAGGCGCCGCAGTCGACGACCCCGAGCCAGGAGACCTCCGCATCGTCCCTCTCTCTCGGGAGGGGGCATTTGGGACGATTCCTCGGGCGGAGGAGGAGCCTTGTCACCCTCGCGTGTGCCCTGCGCGCTTCCCCCTGTCACCCTGGTCCTGGGTGGTGCCCGCTCGGGCAAGAGCCACCACGCCGAGCGCCTTGTCGAGGCGGCGGCGGCGTCCGGCGCCTATTGCGCGACCGCCGAGGCCGGCGACGCCGAGATGGCGGCGCGCATCGCCCTTCACCGCGCCCGCCGCGGCGCATTCTGGCACACGATCGAGACGCCGCTCGATCTCGCCCCGGCGATCGCTGCCGAGGCGCGGCCGGAGCGTCCGCTGCTTGTCGATTGCCTGACCTTGTGGCTGTCCAATCTTTTTTGCGCCGGCCGGCCGGTAGAGGCCGAGACCGCCGCGCTCGTTGCGACGTTGCGCGAAGCCGCGGGACCGGTCGTCCTGGTATCCAACGAGGTCGGGATGGGACTGGTGCCGGAAACTCCGCTCGGCCGCGCCTTTCGTGACGCCGCCGGCCGGCTCAACCAGGAGATCGCAGCCTTGGCCGATCGCGTCGTCTTTGTCGCCGCCGGTCTGCCGCTCGTTCTCAAGGAGGGATAGGCCGATGCAGCGCGTCCCCGCCACCATCGTCACGGGCTTTCTCGGCGCCGGCAAAACCAGCCTCGTGCGCCACCTCCTGGCCCATGCCGGTGGGCGGCGGCTCGCCGTCATCGTCAACGAGTTTGGCGAACTCGGCATCGACCGCGAGGTGCTGCTCGGCTGCGGCGACGAGACCTGCGGCACGGACGACATCCTCGAACTGGCCAATGGCTGCCTGTGCTGCACCGTCGCCGAGGATTTTCTGCCGGCCTTGGCGCGCCTGCTCGACCGGTCCTTGCCGCCCGCGCACATCGTGATCGAGACCTCCGGTCTCGCGCTGCCAAAGCCGCTGGTACAGGCGTTTCTGTGGCCCGAGATCCGCACCCGCACGACGGTCGATGGCGTGCTCGCGGTGATCGACGCCGCCGCGGTAGCGGCCGGCCGCTTTGCCGATGATCCGGCGGCCTTGGCGCGCCAGCGCGCGGCCGACCCGGCGCTCGCCCACGACAACCCGCTCGCCGAGGTGTTTGCCGACCAGTTGGCCTGCGCCGATCTGGTCGTGCTCTCCAAGACCGATCTCCTCGCGCCGGCGCGGCTCCCGGCGCTGCGGACTGAGATCGCGGCAAGGCTGCGGCCCGGCGTCGGGCTGGTCGAGGCCCGGCACGGCCGGCTGCCGCCCGAGGTGGCGCTCGGGCTCGCCGCCGCGGCCGAGGATGATCTCGCCGCCCGGCCGAGCCTGCACGACGCGCAGGGTATGCACGACCATGACGATTTTGAGAGCTTTGTCGTCAGCCGCGGCGCCGTCCTCGACAGCGAGGGGTTTCTCGCCCGCTTGCGCGCCGTCCTGCGCGCCGACGGCGTCTTGCGCCTCAAGGGCTTTGTCGATCTGCCGGGGCGTGCGCGACGGCAACTTGTCCAGGCGGTCGGCGACCGGCTGCAATGCCATTTTGACCGCCCCTGGCAAGAGGGCGAGGAACGCCGGACGCGGCTTGTCGTGATCGGCAAAAAAGGGATCGACCGCACCGCGATCGCCGCGGCGCTGGGAGCCGAGAGCGGCTGATGCACCTCCTCGCCGCCTTGCCCGGAACAATTGCCGACGGCGCGGCTGCGATCAATCTCGCCCAGAGTCCGGGCGAGATTGTGGTCCTGTCCGCGGCCGATACCGAACTCGCCCTCCTGGCCGCGGCGCAGGCGCGCCGGCGTGCCGAGAAAGCCACAGCGCCGCAGTTGCGGCTCGCTCCGATCCTGCGGCTCGGCCACAACCTGTCGGTCGATCTCTATATGGAGACGGTGGCGAAGGCGCGTCTTGTCATCGCCCGCGTGCTCGGCGGCGCCGCCTATTGGCCCTACGGTGTCGAGCGCCTCTGCGAAACCTGTCGCGCGCACGCCATCCCGCTGGCCCTGTTGCCCGGCGACGACAAGCCCGACGCCGAGTTGCGGCAATTTTCGACCGTGCCGCCCGATACGTGGCGCCGATTGTGGCGCTATCTCATCGAGGGCGGCCCGGCCAACGCCGACAATTTTCTGCGCTATGCCGGAACGCTGATCGGCCATGACGCGAAGTGGGCCGAGCCGGCGCTGCTGTTGCGCGCCGGCCTCTACTGGCCGGGGCGGAGCCTGCCGGGCCTTGCCGACATCCGAAGGGAATGGCAGGGGGAGGGGGGCATTGCCGGGCTCGTGTTCTATCGGGCGCTGATGCAGTCCGGCAACACGGCGCCGGTCGAGGCGCTGGTCGAGGCGCTCATCGCGCGGCGGCTGCGCCCGCTGCCGGTCTTTGTCCACAGCCTCAAGGACGGCGAAGCCGCGGCGCTCCTCGGCGAAATCTTTGCGGCCGCGCCGCCTGCCGTGATCCTCAATGCGACCGGCTTTTCGGCCGCGGCCGGGGGCGCCGCCGATCCGCTCGCCGCGGCCGATTGCCCGGTATTGCAGGTCGTCTTTTCCGGCGGCGACGAGGATGGCTGGCGCGCCGGCAGCCGTGGTCTCTCGCCCCGCGATCTGGCGATGAACGTGGCGCTGCCCGAGATCGACGGCCGCATTCTCGCGCGCGCGGTCTCGTTCAAGGCGCCCCTGGGCCGCGACGCGGAAACCGAGTGCGATCTTGTCGGCTACCGTCCGCTGCCGGACCGCGTCGCCTTTGCCGCCGATCTTGCTCAGAGTTGGGCGCGGTTGCGGGCAAAGCCTCCGAACCTGCGCCGCGTCGCGATTGTTCTCGCCAATTACCCGAACCGGGACGGACGCATCGGCAACGGCGTCGGTCTCGATACGCCGGCTTCGGCGGTCGCGGTGCTGCGGACACTGGAGCAGGCCGGATACCGGGTTGGTGACATTCCACCCGATGGCGCGGCGCTGATCGAGCGGCTGCTCGAAGGTCCGACCAATGCCCGGCCCCATGCGCCGGCCGAGGAGAGCCTGCCGTTTGCGACCTACTCGGCCATTTTCGCCGGTCTGCCGACAGCGGTGCAGCAGGCAGTCGCGGCGCGCTGGGGCGCCGGCGAGCGCGACCCGTTCTTCCGCCCCGGAACGCTCGATTGCGGCCGCTTTGCGATCCCCGGCTTTCGCACCGGCAACATCGCCGTGCTGATCCAGCCGGCACGCGGCTACAATCTCGATCCACGCGCCACCTATCACGATCCGGCGCTGGTACCGCCGCATTCCTATTTCGCGGCCTATGCCTGGATCGCCGAGGAGTTCCGCGCCGACGCGATCGTGCATCTGGGCAAGCACGGCACCCTCGAATGGCTGCCGGGAAAGGCGCTGGCGCTCTCGGCCGAGTGTTTTCCGGAGGCGGTGCTGGCGCCGCTGCCGCATCTTTATCCCTTTATTGTCAATGATCCCGGCGAGGGCACGCAGGCCAAACGGCGCACCCAGGCGGTCATTGTCGATCACCTGACCCCGCCCCTGACCCGCGCCGGCAGCTATGGGCCGCTCGCCGAACTGGAACGCCTGATCGACGAGTATTACGAGGCGGCGCAAGGCGATCCGCGCCGCGTCGCCCCGCTCGCCGCGGCGATCCTGGAACGGACCCGCGCCCTGGGTCTCGATCGCGATTGCGGCATCGCCGCCGGCGAGAACGCGCCGGCAGCGCTCAAAAAGCTCGACGGTTTTCTCTGCGAAGTGAAAGACTTGCAGATCCGCGACGGGCTGCATGTCCTGGGCGAGAGTCCGGTCGGCGCGCGGCTTGACGAATTGCTGCTGGCGCTGGCGCGGCCGGTGCGCGGCAGCGCCCCCGAGGAGGTCTCGCTGCTCGGTGCCCTGGCCGCGGATCTGGAGCTCGGCGCTGACCCGCTCGCTCTCGATCCGGTGACGCCCTGGTCCGGCCCGCGCCCGGCCATTCTATCGGGCGCCGCCGCGGCACCGTGGCGGACCACCGGCGACACCATCGAACGGCTGGAAAGCCTGGCGTTGCGGCTCATCGCCGGCGCGACCGCGGCCGCGCCGGACTGGCCGCGAACCCGCGCCGTCCTCGGCTGGGTCGAGAGCCGGCTGCGCCCGGCCGTCGCCGGTTGCGGTGCCGGCGAGATCGCCGGGTTGTTGAAGGGGCTTGACGGCCGCCTTGTCCCGCCCGGTCCCGCCGGCGCACCCTCGCGCGGGCGCCCCGAGGTGCTGCCGACTGGACGCAACTTCTTCTCGCTCGACACCCGCGCGGTGCCGACCCCGGCGGCGTGGCAGCTCGGCTGGAAATCGGCGGCGCTCCTGGTCGAGCGCTATGCGCAGGAACACGGCGACCCGCCGGCGCGCCTGGCGCTGTCGGCCTGGGGCACGGCCAACATGCGCACCGGCGGCGACGATATCGCCCAGGCTTTGGCCTTGATGGGCGTGCGGCCGGTGTGGGAAGGGGCGAGCGGGCGCGTCACCGGTTTTGAGATCCTGCCGGCTTCGGTTCTCGACCGGCCGCGGGTCGATGTCACCCTGCGCGTCTCCGGCTTTTTCCGCGACGCCTTCCCGGGGCTGATCGATCTGTTTGACTCGGCCGCACGCGCGGTCGCCGCGCTCGACGAGCCGGCCGCGGTCAACCCGCTCGCCGCCCGCGTCGCCGCCGATCGGGAGGCGCTCGCAGCCGCGGGCGTCGCCCCCGAGGACGCCGCGCGCCGCGCCGGCTATCGTGTTTTTGGCGCAAAGCCGGGCGCCTATGGCGCGGGTTTGCAGACCTTGATCGACGAGCGCATCTGGGACAGTGAGACCGATCTGGCCGAGACCTATCTCGGCTGGAGCCAGTGGGCCTACGGCGCCGGCGCCGAGGGGCAGCCGGAGCGAACGATGCTGGAGGCGCGGCTCGCCGCCGCCGAAGCCGTCCTGCACAACCAGGACAACCGCGAGCACGATCTCCTCGACAGCGACGATTACTACCAGTTCGAGGGCGGCCTCGCGCTCGCCGTCCGGCATCTGTCGGGCCGCGCGCCGGCGATCTATCACAACGACCACTCGCGCCCCGAAGCCCCGCGCATCCGCAGCCTGCGCGAGGAATTGGGGCGCATCGTGCGCGGGCGCGCCGCCAACCCGCGCTGGATCGCGGGCGTCATGCGGCACGGCTACAAGGGCGCGGCCGAGATCGCCGCCACGGTCGATTACCTCTTCGCCTTTGCCGCAACGACGCGAGCGGTGGACAACGCGCATTTCGCCGCGCTCTACGACGCCTATCTCGCCGACGAGGAGGTGCGCGGCTTTATGAAAGCGCACAACCCCGCCGCCCTCGCCGACACCGCCCGCCGTTTTCTCGAAGCGATCGAGCGCGGGTTGTGGCATCCGGCCAAGAACAGCACCCGCGATGCACTGGCCGGATACCAGCCGCAATGCCCGCCCGCCTGAGCCCGAATTGGCGATGGTTCTTTCGCGTCCCGGTGTATTTGTACCGCTGGCGGTTGGGCCGCCTGCTCGGCCGACGCTTCCTGCTGCTGATCCATGTCGGGCGGCGCACCGGATGCCGGCGCGAAACTGTGCTCGAAGTCATGGAATACCGAAAAGAGGGGCCTGAGGCCGTGGTCATGTGCGCTTTTGGCCGCAATGCCAACTGGCTGCGCAACATCGAGGCTTCGCCAGAGGCGGGGGTCGTGATCGGCGGCGAACGTTTTGCGGCGAGGCACCGCATCCTGGCGGCGCAGGAAGCCGTGTCCGTGGTTGCGGGCTACGAGCGGCGCAACCGCCTGATCGCGCCGATCATCCGTCTAGGGCCTGTTAGCGCTTGAGATCTATATCCATATTGTAGAGATGACAGAAGAGCATGGAAATCCGGTTTTCACGGACGCGACATGGGCGCTTTGGGAGCCGCTGATCGAAGAGGTGCGGCCGCGCG
>JBOHMF010000234.1:0-6900 GCA_050730055.1 Allostellaceae bacterium | reverse complement strand
GTCGTATATCGCTCGCCCATACACCCGAGCGCGGCGGTCAAGGGCAACTCTAATCGATTCCTTATCATCGTCCCGACAGATACATTCAATCTCCGCGCCGCCCGCGGTGAGAACCAACGTGATCTGAGGCAGTGCGCCACGCATGTCGGCCACTTTGACAGTCCCGTCAAATGAGCCTTCTGCCGTCCCTTTGTACCACGCGCGGGTTGGTGCCTGATCGTGCTTTAGAAGAGAGGGGCTGTGGTCGGTTGGCCTCTCCATAACCTCTTTGGCCCGTTCAATAAGAAACGAATCCACGCGGAATACAGTGTCATCTTTCGTCCATATTTCTGAGTATCCGTCCTCAGAAAATTTGGAGATATGTTTTACGCATTGTGCATATTTTCCGGCCCGATCCTCAGCTCCTACTTTTACCGCATCGGCGCAGTCTTCAAATGCTTCAATTCCGGACTGCCACAGGGGCACCCTGCCTCTGTACCTTGGGATAGGCCGTTCCCTAAGTAGGGCCATGGGCGCTGACGAAGACAGTTTGGCGATCACATAGTCATGGTGTTTCCGGCCGTTTACCGCTCGATCGGCAGCCTGAAGAGCGAGGAATAGCCTGTTAAGCTGGCGCGAGAAGATGCCCGCTGACACCTCGTCGGTGGCGGTATCCGGGCCATGCACCCGGAACCTGATCAAGCCTCGCCCCAGCGGTTCCATCATGCGGAGCCTTTCGGAAGCGATTATGCGCTATCGTACAACCGTTGGGAATAGTCCATCGCGCCTAACAAGGCATACGTTCGTCAACGGGATAATCCCCTTATATTTTGGACGGTGAAGTGTTTCCTGCATGTGTTGAAGTAAAGTCAATCGTGAAAATTTCTCCTGAAAAAGGCATTTCATTTCATCATATAAAAGATGATCTCAAGCTTTTCAAAGGACTCAAGGACCCGAAAAACCGGGGCGTTTTGGTTCGGCAGTCGGCAAGGATTTGTCCTTACGAGGATGGCGAAAGAATTCTTGGAGCACTCCAGAAAGCCTCAAAATAGGACACTGCCGAGGTAGAGTTCCGATTGCACCGATATCGATATCAGTCTATTATACCGGCATGGCACAGATCGTGATCCGCAATCTCGATGAGACCGTAATCGAAGCCCTGCGCCGCCGGGCCACTCTCTGCGGCACATCGACGGAAGAGCAGGCGCGGCGTGCGCTCACGCAGGCGGTCGGCCTCGAACGCGAGGAGGCGGTCCGGCGCCTGGATGCCGTCCGCTCCAGAATCGGTCACCTCGAAGGGCCTTCGATCGTCGAGGATTTGCGTCGCGATCGTAATCGCGACGAGCAATGACGCTGATCATCGACGCCAGCGTCGCGCTCAAGTGGGTCATCGAAGAGGCCGGATCGCAAGCGGCCAGATCGCTGGTGCTGCAACAGCCGCTCGCGGCTCCGGATCTGCTGATGGTCGAATGCGCCAATGTCCTTTGGACCAAGGTACGGCGCCGGATGATGACGCGTGAACTCGCCGACGCGGCTCTCTCGGCGATCCAGGCAGTCCCGCTCGCGCTGCTGCCCGCTGACGGATATGTCGCTGTGGCTCATGCGATAGCCTTCGACCTCGATCAAACGGTATACGACAGCTTGTACTTGGCGGTGGCCCTGGCGGAACGAGCCGTGGTGATCACCGCCGATGCGGCCTTTGCAGCGGCGGCGGCGCGCCACGCCGTCTATGGGCCTGCCGTCAGGCTGCTCGGCGGCTGATTGCGGAAGGAGGGATCATGGATCTGCAAGGCGGGTGCGTGTGCGGGGCGGTGCGTTATCGGCTGACCGCGCTGCCGTTGATCGTCCATGCCTGCCACTGCCGCGACTGCCAGCGGCTGACCGGCGCCGCCTTCGCCCTCAACATGTGGATCGAGAAAAGCTGCGTCGAAGCCGACCACGCAGCGCTGAAATCCTTTCTGACCACGGCCGGCAGTGGCAAGCCGCATCAGGTGTTCTATTGCGGCGCCTGCACGACCCATCTGTGGAGCAAATACCACGCCGCGCCCGGCGACACATTGCTAGTGCGGGCCGGGACATTGGACCGCCCGGAGGAGATCGCGCCGGATGTCCACATCTTCACCCGCAGCAAGCTGCCCTGGCTCGTTCTGCCGCCCGGCGCGCGCGCTTTTGAGGCGTTCTACAAGCTCGCCGAGGTGTGGCCGGAGGCGAGCCGCGAGCGGCTGCGGCGCAATGTCGAAGCGCAAGGCTGAGCGGGTATCGACGCCGATTTAACGCGTGCGCGGCGGCGCGCGATCGGCCACACTGACGGGCACCGCTCCACCCTCCCGGACCCCGCCGATGCCTGCGCAATCCCTTGTTTCCGAACTGGCCCCGACCGGCACCCTGCGCGCCGCGATCAATATGGGCAATTTTCTCCTTGTGACCGGCAAGACCCCCTCGGGCGATCCGCAGGGCGTCGCTCCCGACATGGCCCGCGCGGTCGCCGATCGCCTCGGCGTGCCGATCGCCTATGTGCCCTATGCGCGACCCGGGCAACTGGCCGATGACGCCGGCACCGGCAAGTGGGACATCGGCCTCATTGGCGCCGAGCCGCAGCGCGCCGAGAAGATCGCCTTCACCCCCGCCTATGCCGAGATCGAGGCGACTTATCTTGTCCCCGCCGGCTCGCCGCTGAAATCGATCGCCGAGGTCGATCGTGCGGGGGTGCGGATCGCGGTGACGGCACGCAGCGCCTACGACCTCTGGCTTGAGCGCAACATCAAACAGGCTCAGGTCGTGCGCGCGAACAGCGGCGACGAGGCGTTCCGGCAGTTTGTCGCGGACAAGCTCGACGCCTATGCCGGGCTACGCCCCGGGCTGTTGTCGCTCGCCGAAAAACTGCCGGGTTCGCGCATCCTGGACGGACAATTCACCGCCGTGCAGCAGGCGATCGGCACGGCCCGCCAGAATGCGGCCGGGGCCGCGTTTCTGCGCGCGTTTGTCGCCGAGGCGAAGGCTTCGGACCTCATCGCGCGCCTCATCGACAAGCACGGTGTCACCGGCCGGCTCTCGGTTGCGCCCCCGGCCTAGCCGGAACAAGGGAGAAAACCATGAAGGCGATGCTGCTCATGGGTCACGGCGGACCTGAGATGCTGCGCTACGGCGAGGCACCCGACCCGGTTGCGGGACCGGGCGATGTTGTCGTCGATATCCATGCCGCCAGTGTCAACGCCGCCGATTACAAGGTCCGCCTCGGCGGCGGCGCATACAGCAACGCCCGCCCGCTGCATTTCCCCTACATCCTCGGCCGCGACTTCTCCGGCGTCGTCGGCACGCTCGGATCGGGAGTCGAGGATTTCAAGATCGGCGACCCGGTGTTTGGCGTGACCGATCAGGGCATTGAGGGCGCCTATGCCGAAAAGCTGGCCATCAAGGCGGTGATTATCGCCAAAAAGCCGCCGCGCCTTGATGACGCCGAGGCCGCGGCGATGGCGCTGACCGGCCTCACCGCGCTGTGGGCGCTTGAAGACACGGCGCGGCTCAAGGACGGCGAAACCGTGCTGATCCACGGCGGCGCCGGCGGCGTTGCCGGTTTCGCCATCCAGCTTGCCAGGCACCTCGGCGCCACGGTCGTCACCACCGCCAGCGCGCGCAATCACGATTACGTCCGCCGCCTCGGCGCCGATCGGGTCATCGACTACAACGCCGAGGATTTCACAACCGCGGTCAGGGATTGCGATGTGGTCTTTGACACCGTCGGCGGCGAGGTGCAGGTGCACTCCTACGCGGTTCTGAAACCGGGCGGGCGGCTCGTCTGGATCGTCGCGGCGCCGCCCGGCTTCACGCCGCCGCGCAAGGATGTCGAGGTCTTGCGCCCCAACGTCGCGCGCGACCGCACCCATCTGGAGCGGATCGCCGCGCTTTATGAAGCCGGCGCGGTCAAGCCGCCGGCGATCACCCGCTATCCGCTGTCCGAGACCGCCGAAGCGCACCGGGTCAGCGAATCCCGCCATCTGCAAGGCAAGCTCGTGCTGATCGTCCGTTAAAATCTGGGAAGAGGAGGAAAAAATGGCCGGAAACGCGCAGACCGTGATCGCGCTCGACAAGGGGCGCATGGAGGCGATGGCGCGCAAGGATATCGCCATGTTGAACGAGTTGATCTCCGACGATCTCGTCTATACCCACTCCTCGGCGCGGATCGACACCAAGGGGAGCCTGATCGGCGCGATGGAGAGCGGCAAGACCGTCTATACTGCGGTCGTGCCCTCGGATGTGAAGGCCCAGGACTGCGGCGATACGGTCGTCCTCACCGGCTCCGCCCGGATCAGCGTCAATTCCGGCGGTAACGCGATGAATTTCGGGGTCCGCTTTACCGATGTCTATGTCAACAAAGGCGGCCATTGGCAGATGGTGGCTTGGCAATCGACGCGGCTGCCCGAATAAGACGCAGGGTCCGAAGCGGCGCCGCTTCCGCTCCGGACCGCGTTGATAGGGGCGCAAGAGGAGAACCGATGATACGCGGCGTCGATCATATTCCGACCACCCATGTCGGCAGTCTGCCGCGCCCGCCCGATCTCTTGGCCCTTCTCGAAGCACGGGAGGAAAGCCGCGATCTCGACCGGGAGGCCTACGCGGCGCGCCTCGCCGCCGCCGTGCGCGAGGTCGTCGCCAGGCAGATCGCAGCCGGTCTCGACAGCGTCAATGACGGCGAGATGAGCAAGATCTCATACACCTTCTACGTCCGCCATCGTCTGGCGGGGGTCGGGGTCGCGGCCGGCGGGGATGTCGACAAGCCGCCGCAGACCGGCGCCCATCGCGACCTCCTCGATCACCCGGATTACCAGGAGCGCATGAACCGGAGGCGCGGCACCGCCTGGTTCGGCCGGACCGCCGTGCCGTGCTGCACGGGCCCTGTCGCCTATCGCGACCGTGCCCCGCTCGACACCGATCTCAAGAACCTCGCCGCCGCCTGCGCCGCGGCAAAGCCCGCGGAAGCCTTTATCAATGCGGCCTCGCCCGGCGTCCTCACCAAGTTTGTCCCGGACCATTATTACCGCGACGAGGACGCCTATGTCGAAGCGCTCGCCGAGGCGCTCAAGACCGAATACGAGGCGATCGCCGCGGCCGGCTTCATCTTGCAGATCGACGCCCCGGACCTCGGCTCGGCCCGGCACAACCAGTATCAGCATTTGAGCGACAACGAATTTCTGCGTATCGCCGACCGCAACATCGCTGCGCTCAACCATGCCACCGCCAACATCCCGCCCGAGCGGATGCGGATGCACATCTGCTGGGGCAATTACGAGGGGCCGCACACCCACGACATCCCGCTCGCCAAGGTCTTTCCGTCCTGCATGCGGGCCCGGCCGCAGGGCTTGTCGTTTGAGGGAGCCAACCCGCGCCACGCTCACGAGTGGGAGGATCTGCGCGATCTGAAGATCCCCGACGACAAAGTGCTGATCCCCGGAGTCATCGATTCGACAACCAACTTTGTCGAGCACCCGCGGCTCATCGCCCAAAGGATCGGCCGTTACGCCGATCTTGTCGGCCGCGAGCGGGTCATCGCCGGGGCCGATTGCGGCTTCGCCACCTTTGCCTTTATCGACAATCCGGTGGCGCCGTCGGTGGTCTGGGCAAAATTCGCCGCGCTCGCCGAAGGCGCGCACATTGCCACCGACCGGTTGTGGGGTCGATCCGGATAGCCAGACCGGGCGTTCCGATAGCGCTCTGCTCCCGGCCGGTATATAGCCTCGGTTTCGCGGAAATCGGGCGCGGCGAGAGCACGAATGGACGCGGTACTGACCCTGATCGATCTGGCGGGCGCGGTCGCCCTGCTGCTCTGGGGCGTCCACATGGTCCAGAGCGGCATCGAGCGCGCCTTTGGCGCAAACCTGCGCCGTTTTCTCGCGACCGCGCTGAAGAACCGCGGCAAGGCGTGTCTCGCCGGGCTTGGCGTCACCGCGATCCTGCAAAGCAGCACGGCGACCGGGTTGATGACCGCCGGCTTTGCCGCCGCCGGTCTCGTCGATCTCGTCCCCGCGCTGGCGATCATGCTCGGCGCCAATATCGGCACGACCCTGATCGTGCAGGTGCTGTCGTTCAATGTCGCCGGCGCGGCGCCGCTCCTCATCCTGATCGGGGTGGTGGCGTTCCGGCGCAGCCGCACCTCGCGCTTTCACGATCTCGGCCGCGTCGCCATCGGCCTCGGGCTGATCCTGCTGGCGCTGGAACAGCTTCTTGCCGTCAGCCTGCCTTTTGAGAGTGCGCCGACCGTGCGGCTGGTGCTCGGCTCGCTGTCGGCGCAGCCGGTGATCGATTTCATCATCGCCGCCGCGGCGACCTGGGCGGCGCATTCGAGCGTCGCCATCGTCCTCCTTATCATGTCGCTGGCCGCCAAGGGAGTGGTGACGCTGCCCGCGGCCCTCGCGCTCGTCCTCGGCGCCAATTTTGGCACGTCGCTGAACCCGCTGTTCGAGGGGACCACGGGCAGCGATCCGGCCGGCCGGCGCATGCCGCTCGGGAATGTCCTGAACCGCCTGATCGGCGGGGTGATCGCTCTCGCGCTGATCGGTCCCATCGCCTCCGCTCTGACCGCGATCGAGCCGAACCCGGCTCGCGCTGTCGCCGATTTCCACACCGGCTTCAATCTCGTCACCGCGGCGCTGTTTCTGCCGCTGCTCGGACCTTATGCCCGGCTGTTGCGGCGGCTGCTGCCGGCGCGGGTCACGGCCGATCCGGCGCGGCCGATCTACCTCGACGAGCGCGCGCGGGCGATGCCGGCGATCGCGCTCGCCGGCGATCGCGCTCGCCGGCGCGGCCCGCGAAGCGCTGCGCATGGCCGATGTGCTCGAAGCGATGCTGCACGGAGCGAGCGCGGCTCTCAGCGAAGCGCTCAAGGGGGGCGACCGGCGGCGCCTCTCGGAGACAAAGCGGCTTGAC
>JBOHMF010000233.1:0-6921 GCA_050730055.1 Allostellaceae bacterium | reverse complement strand
CATTTCTACCTTGCGCCGACAAGCGGGGTAGAGGGCTTTCCTCCCATTATGGCCCCAGCCGCGGGCGTTCGTTGAGGGCGAGGACGCGCAGGGTGCCGTCGTCGAGGCGGATCGTGCTGATCGAGGCCGGCGCCACCTCGATCCGCGCATAGAAGTCGAGCGGCATGCCGATCGCGCGCGGAGCGGCGGTGTCGCGCATCGCCCATGACGGGCGGAGGCTGCGGCTCGACAGCGCGCGCGGCACGCCCTCCTCAGCGGCGCACGCGATCGTCACCGTCTCGACCACGCTCCTCGCCAAGGAGCGGCCGGTCATTCGTGCCGCGCCCGCTCGACATAGGAGCGCAGCACAGCATTGATGCGGGTCTGATAGCCGCGCCCGGTCTTGCGGAAAAACTCCAGCACGTCGCGATCAATACGCATGTGCAGGCTGGCCTTCGGCTTGGGCAGCTCGATCGTGGCGCTATCCCAATCGATGACCATGCCCGCCTCATCGGGGTCGGCGGCAATCTGCGCCTCGATTTCCTCGTTTGTCAGCGCCGCCGCCTTGGCCCAATTGGAGCGGGTTCCGTCGCGCTTACGCATCTCTGCCAGTTGCTCAGCCGTATAGCTTACGATATCGTCTTTCTTCCGCATCTCTCGCCCTCCTGAATGAAATAATCCGCCGATTCTCCCCCCGCCACGTCCAAACGACCGCATAAAACTTGCTGTCGATCATCGCTATGGAAACAACCCGGTCCTCGTTATTGCGGAATGATCGCACATGTAAGGCCGGTCTCCCGTCGAATATCTGAACCGTATCCTGGAAATCCAATTCCCGGTCGCGGAGAATTTTCAGACGCTTGGTCTCCAACCATTCGAACACAGCATAGTGTGGGCAGATTGTGTACACATGTCAATAATGATTGATATGACTGGGGATTACACGCGCGTTTGGCGATAATCCGCGAGCCCGCAGGCTGATTTCCCATAAAGCCCTTATGTGAGATAGCCATGTGGAGGGCTGTTCCGCCCCGCGGTTACGACTCCTCCATCCCCAGCCGCGGGCGTTCGTTGAGGGCGAGGACGCGCAGGGTGCCGTCGTCGAGGCGGATCGTGCTGATCGAGGCCGGCGCCACCTCGATCCGCGCATAAAAATCGAGCGGCATCCCGAGCGCGAACAAGAGCGCGGCGCGGATCACGTCGCCGTGGCTGACGATGGCGACCGTCTCCTCCGGGTGCGCCGCGCAGAGGTCGAAGAGAGCGGCGACGATGCGCCCCTGCACCGCGCGCATGGTCTCGCCGCCGGGGAGCGTCGCGATGCTGCGGTGGCGGGTCCATACCTGCCAGCGCGGATCGCCGCGCACCGAAGCAAAGGTCGCCCCGGTCCACTCGCCATAGTCGAGTTCGATGGCATCCTCGCGGATGCCGACCGGCAGCCCCAGCGCCTCGGCGAGGATCGCGGCGGTCTCGCGCGTGCGCTGCATCGGACTGGCATAAAGCGCGCCGATCTTCTCCCTGGCGAGCCGCCCGGCCAGCCAGCCCGCCTCGGCGCGACCGCGTTCGGACAGGCCGACCCCCGGCATGCGCCCGACCAGCATCCGCCCCAGGAGGGTATGTTCACCGTGCCGGATCAGGTGAAAGAGGGTCACGCGCCGGTCTCCCAAAGAGCCTTGGATGCGCGCACCCTATCATCGCCTGCCCGATGGTCTATACCACTTCCGATTTGGGGCGCAGCGCCGGGTGAGGCTTTATTTCATGGCGGGCCGTGCAGCGGGAGATCGGGCGGACTTGACCCCGGCCAGCGCAACCCCCGAGCGGGAGCCTCCCGTTTCCGGGCTGTGCGCCGACGCGCTCGGTTTTGTCGAGTCGGTGATCATGGGCGTCGCCGGCAGCGGCCCCGCCTACAGCGTCGCGGCGAGCACGGCGACCTTGATCGGCGCTGTCGGTGTTCTGGCGCCGGCCAGCCTCTTCTATTGCGGCCTGATCATGTTTGGCATCGCCTTCGCCTTCCGCCATTTGAACCGCCGCCTCGTCAACGCCGGCGCCTCCTATGCCTGGGTCGCGGCGGTCTTGTCGCCGGGGCTCGGATTTTTCGCCGGCTGGGCGCTCCTGATCAGTTCCGCCGTGTTCATGGTCTCCGGCACGCTGCCCGCCGCCGCCGCGACCCTGAAGCTGCTGATGCCCGGCTTCGCCGGCAGCCAGGGCGCCGTCACGCTGGTGGCCGCGCTCTGGCTGGTGGCGATCGGCGGCATCGTCGCCAAGGGGATCAAGCTCAGCAGCTACATGCAGATCGGCTTCACCTGCGTCGAGGTCGGCGTGCTGGCGCTCCTCATTGTCCTCGCCGCGCTCGGCTCCGCCCCGCCGCCGGCGCGTGCGATGGCCGCCGGCTGGTTTACCGGCGCGGGCTTCACCCCGGCGCTGTTCGCCGCCGGCGCCGCGACCGCGCTGTTTGCCTTGAGCGGCTGGGATGTGACCGCCAACCTCAATGAGGAGACCCGCGACGGCGCCCGCATCGCCGGCGCCGGCAGTCTGGTCGCGGTGGCGATCGTCATTCTCCTGCTCGTCGGCTTTGAGGCTTTGGCTCTGCGGCTCCTGAGCGATGCGGAGATCAACCGCGCCGGCGTCGCCATCGTCTCCGTCGTGGCGCAGAAGCTGATGCCGCATCCCTGGGATGATCTCGCCGTGATCGCGGTCATGCTGAGCACGATCGGCACACTGGAGACCTCGATCCTGCAATTCACCCGCACACTGTTCGCGATGAGCCGGGACGGGGCGCTCAATCCCCGTTACGGACGGCTGCACCCGGTCTACCGCACGCCGTGGATCGCCACGCTGCTGATCACCGGGGTCGGTCTCGTCCTCCTGTTCGGGTCCCTGGTCCTGCGCGGTCTCACCACCGTCATCAACGACTCGATCAATGCTGTTGGCTTTCAGGTCGCCTTTTATTACGGGCTGACCGGTCTCGCCTGCGCCTGGTATTTCCGGGAGGAGGCGCTGAAGGGGATCGGCAAGTTTGTTTTTCTGTGCCTCTGGCCGCTGCTCGGCGTCGGCTTCTGTTTCGCCATCGTCTGCTACAGCGTGCCAAACTTCGACCTGACGACCAATCTTCTCGGCGGCGGCGGCATCGCGATCGGCATTGTGCCCTATCTCTGGAGGCGGTCCGGCCGCATTCCGTCGATCGGGTGAGGATCGATCGCATGACAGCGGCGGCGCCGTGTCCTATAAGCGCGGGCAGCGACAAGAATTAGGGAGGGCGTCATGGAGCGGTCGCAAATCGACGCGGTGTTGCGGGCGGCCACCGAGCGCGGCGAGGTGCCGTGCGTTGTCGCGATGGCGGCCGGGCGCGACGAGGTGATCTATGAGGGGGCGTTTGGCCGGCGCACCCTGCCCGACGGCGCGGCTGCGACGGCCGACACGGTGTTCTGGATCGCCTCGATGACCAAGGCGATCACCTCGACGGCGGCGATGCAGCTCGTCGAAGAGGGACGGCTCGCGCTCGACCGGCCGATCGCCGGCATCCTGCCCGAACTCGCCGCGCCGCAGGTGCTCGAAGGCTTTGATCCTGCGGGCAGACCGCGGCTGCGGCCGGCGCGGGGGGCGATCACGCTGCGCCATCTGCTGACCCACACCTCCGGCTTTGTCTACGACATCTGGAACCCCGAGATCGGCCGCTACCTGGCAGAGCGCGGACTCCCGGGCATCATCTCGTGCCAGAATGCCGCGCTGGCGCTGCCGCTCGTCTTTGACCCGGGCGACAGGTGGGATTACGGCATCGGCATCGACTGGGCCGGCAAGGCGGTGGAGCGGGTGAGCGGACAGGCGCTCGGCGATTACTTTGCCGGGCATCTGTTCGCCCCGATCGGGATGACCGATACCGGTTTCCGCTTGACGGCGGAGCGCCGCGCGCGCCTCGCCGGAATGCACGCCCGCGGCGGCGATGGCGGCCTCGCGCCAATCCCGTTTGAGATCCCGCAGGAGCCGGAATTTCAGATGGGCGGCGGCGGTCTCTACGGCACCGCGGCCGATTACCTCGCCTTTGCCCGGGTCTTTCTGAACGAGGGCCGCGGCGCCGGTGGGCGGGCCGTGCTCAAACCCGAGACGGTGCGCCTGATGAGCGCCAACGCGATCGGCGATCTCGATGTGCGGCTGCTCAAGACGACCGACCCGGCGACCTCGCGGGACGCCGAGTTCTTCCCCGGCATGGTCAAGAAATGGGGTCTCGGCTTTATGATCTCGACCGCCCCGGCGCCGGGCGGGCGCGCCGCGATGAGCCTGGCCTGGGCGGGTCTCGGCAACACCTATTTCTGGATCGATCCGGCGCGCAACATCGCCGGCGTCATCCTGATGCAACTGCTGCCGTTTGCCGATGACAAGGCGCTCGCCGTCTTTGACCGCTTTGAAAAGGCGGTCTACGCGGCCGCGGGATGACGCTCTGAAGCGGGGCCGTTCACGCGCGGCCCCGCTCGCGCCGCACTCTCAGCATGATTTTGGCTCAGCATGATTTTGGCGCCGTGTGCTCGTCGTCGGGGTTGACGACCTGCGCCGGCGCGCCACCCTGCGGCGTCGGGTCGGGGATGTATTTGAACCCCGGCTCGCGGTTCCACGGGCCGCGGCAATCCTTCTGGCCCTCTTCGCTCGACAGATTGAAATAGAGATCGACCGTCTCGTCCGGCTTGACGGTTCCGAAATTCGGCTGGCCGAGCTTGCCGAGCGCAGCGAGCGCCTTCATGAACATCTCGGTGTGCGAGACTTCCCGCGTCAACAGAAAGGTCAATGTCTTGCGGCTGCCGTCGTCGGGCGCGAGCCTGATCAGCGCCTCGTAGGTCTGGCGCGCGCCGGCCTCGGCGGCGATGTCGGCGCGCAGGTCGCGCACGACGTTGCCGCCCTCATTGACATAGGCCGAGGTCCACGCCTGACCGTGGCTGTCGACGAGATGCGGTCCCATCCCGCGCACCGCGAACAGCGTGCTTTTGTAGGCGGCATCCTTGTCGCCGCGCGTCGTGTGCTGTTCGATCATGCGGCCGACCATTTCGAGGTGGCTGAACTCTTCGAGCGCGATGTCCTGCAACATGTCGCGGATTGCGGGGTCCTCGACGTGAAAGGATTGCGTCCAATAGGTCAGCGCCGCGCTCAGTTCGCCGGTCGCGCCGCCGAATTGTTCGAGCAGCTGCTGCGCATAGGCGGCGTTTGGTTCATCGACCTTGACGTTGTACATCAACTCCTTGCGGTGAAAAAACATCGATCCGCTCCAGTTTGTTGAGAAAAACACTCAGCTTTTACGTTTCACAACAATACGCAATCTTTCTCGTTCCAAGGATTTTGAGATGAAATCTTCGGTTTTCTGATCTGCAAGGGATCGATCTTTGGTTGGGGTGGGAACAGGGTAAAGCGGGATGCTGTTCAGCGGAAACAAGCTTTGTTTGGCCGACAGTTCCGGCACAACACCCTGGAGGACGCGCGAATGAAGATCAGCGAAGCCATGACCCCGGATGTCGAGGTCGTCAGACCCGACGATACCTTGCGTACCGCGGCAAAGATGATGGCCGACATCGATGCCGGCGTGCTGCCGGTGTGCGATGGCGAGCACCTTGTCGGCATGGTCACCGACCGCGACATCACGGTGCGCGCGGTGGCGGCCGGGTGCGATCCCGCACGGACGCCGGTCAGCGTGGTGATGTCGGAGGAGTTGCGCTACTGCGTTGAGGACGACGACGCCGAGGCGGTCGCGGGCAAGATGGCGGGATGGCGGGTGCGGCGCCTGCCGGTCCTTGACGGGGACAAGCGGCTTGTCGGCATCGTCTCGCTTGGCGATCTGGCGATCGGCGGCGCCGAGGAAGAGAGCCGGGACGCGCTGCGGGAGATTTCCGGGGCGCCGGGCACCGAAAAGGCATAACCCGCTGCTGGGCGGAGCTTGATGAGTTTCGCTGCGCTCGACCCCTCTACGGCTGTTCGGGTTCAGTCTGAGCCGGCTCCCGGCTGCGGCGGTCGAGCGCCGCCGCCCTCTCGCGCGAAAACCCCGCGCCGCGGATCGTCACGATAGCATCGGTCGGCTGCTCGATCCGCGGTTCCGCGGCATCCTCCAGCCGTATATCCCCGATCCCCTGGAAGACCACTGCCTTCATTTTCGATCTTCTCAATCTGCTTCCCGCAGAAACAGGAGTGCCGATTACGGGTTCCTGATCAGACAAAAAGGGAAATCGTGAATTTTCTGAAGGAACCGCGACACGACCAGTCCCGTTTCTTTCATAAGAAACGTCTTATCTCGTAACGATTGCATAGGAGGACAGATGATAGACAAGATCGTCGAAAACGAGACCGTGACGGGTCGGCCGGCCGATGAACGGGTTGTCGAAACTGTGGTTGTGCCGGAGCGGCGCACCGCGGGCACGACAAGCACCGGCACGACCGGGATGAACAACCCCGAACCCGGCACAAATATCCACGAAACCGCGCAGCTGATCGCCAGCGACAAGGTCGAGGGCACGAATGTGCGCCGCACCAACGGCGACAAGCTCGGCGTCATCCGCCGCGTGATGATCGACAAGCACAGCGGCAAGGTCGCCTATGCGATGATGAGCTTTGGCGGCTTTCTTGGCATCGGCGACGATTACCGGGCCATCCCGTGGCACCTGCTCACCTATAACGAGCGGCTCGGCGGCTATGAGCTGAACCTGACCGACGAACAGTTGCGCGGCGCCCCGCCGCCGGCGCAAGGCTGGGACAACTGGACCGCCGGACGGGTTGATCGCGGCTGGGAGCGTGGTCTGCATGACTACTACCAGACCCCGACCTACTGGTAAGTCTACCAGTCGTCTCGGGAAGATCGGGCGGGGCGGTCGCGGCCGCCCCGCTGATTTCTATGAACTCCTGCCCGTCACGCCGGGCCTTCATCCTGAATTTCCTCTTCGGCCGGCGAAAAAACCTGCACGCGGGCCGCGTTCC
>JBOHMF010000232.1:0-6955 GCA_050730055.1 Allostellaceae bacterium | reverse complement strand
GCCGATGTCGCCGTAGACGACACTAAGCGCCGCGAGAGCGGTGGTGGTGGGCAGCCGGGGAACAGCCCGCCGGGGCGGCGCGCCGTTTGAAGGGTTCTGGCCATTTCCGCGTTCTCCCAACCTGGCGCAAGTCTGAGCCGAAATCTCCTGGTTGAGGATCTCGATCAGAGTGGCCAAGCCCTCGCAAGCCTCCACCGCCACCGCTTCGTCCAGCCCGGCGAGGCGCCGCCTCCCGGAACGATCCCGCCGGGAAAAGCTGCGCTTCCGCTCAGCTCGGCCTATAGGGCCCGAGGAACAAATCGCCGAGCGCCCGGCGGAGCCGATAGGTCATCCGCCGCTGCTCCTGGTGATGGGGACGGTCATGGACCATGTGGCAGCGCTGGCACAGGCTCCTCAGATTGCCCATCCGGTTGTTGGCCGGATCGTGATCGAGATGGGCGGCAGCCAGGACCACGCGGGTCTGGCGCATTCCGATCGCCGCCGCGCGGTCCACCCCTTGGCCCGGCGACCGCGGCCATCGCGCCAACTCCGGGGCGTGGGATCGAACCAGCGTCCGTCGGCAGGCAGGTGACAATCCTGCCGTGCGGGCGGCCGCACTGCTCGCAGATGCCACCTGCCCTCTCGAAACGGACGAGGCGTCTGATTTGCAGCCAGTCGATCGGGTAGAGCCAGCGCAGATCAGGCCGGATCGGCACGAGCCGGCTCCCCGTTTCCAAGCGCGGCCTGGTGCCGACCGAGGATGCGGTAGACGCTCGCCCGGCCGATGCCCATGCGCCGGGCGATCTCCGCCGGCCCGAGTTTTTCCTCCATGCGCAGGCGCAAGACCTCGCTTCTGTCGATCGAGGGTTTTCTGCCTCTGTAGACGGGGAGCATGCCAAAGTGTGGGGCGGCAGTAGTCGGCCACCCCCGCGCCACCTCGGGGAATGTCGAGAGATGTCGCTATTCGATATGGGTGCCCGCATTTTGGCATGCTCCCCGGGTAAAGGAAAGGGCGCCGAGCGCCGTGCAGGTGGCGTATTCTCTCGAAACAGTAAATAAATCCTTGAACGCATCCTTATGAATTCCCACCTGTAGCGAATCGTGTTTCGACCAAGGCGCGGCTCTATGCGGTGTGCTCGCGGGCAAACTGAACAGCGCTTCCCGAAATTGAAACGTGGTCTGAGCCGGCGAAGGCGCCGGGGCAGAATTCTTCTTAAGGAAGCTTTATGATTACCGGTACTGTGAAGTGGTTTAATACGCAAAAGGGCTATGGATTCATCCAGCCCGAAGACGGCTCGAAGGACGTGTTCGTCCATATCTCCGCCGTCGAGCGTTCGGGGCTGGGCCATCTGGTGGAGGGCCAGCGGATCAGCTATCAGCTCGAACGCGGCCAGCAGGGCAAGACCTCGGCGGTCGATCTCCAAGCCGCGTAACGCAAAGGGCACGGGCGGCGCCGGCGGCGGCGTCTGTGCCGCGCTTTCGGGAGATCGCCAGTGTCAGAGCATAAATTCCGCGTCGGCCAGGCGGTCGAATTCTTTCCCGATCCCGGTGTCGACCGGGGGAGCCGAGGCCGTTATACGATCGTTCGCCTGCTCCCGCTCGACGGAAGCACGCCTCAGTATCGGCTCAAAAACACCGCCGACGGGCACGAGTGGATGGCGCAGGAAACCCAATTGAGTCGGTGATAATCCAGCTCCCGGCTGCTTCAGCGCGGGCCGCCGCCGCAATACCGGGAAAGATTAGGGAGGCACCATGTTTGTCCGGCTGAAATTGGAAGAGTCCCGCGACGGCCTCGTTGCCACGATCTCCAAGCGCAATGCCGACGGTAAGATCGTCGGCCCACCGATGACTTTTCTGGTACAGACCAAGGAAGAAGCCAAAAAGAAGGCGAGTGCGGTGGCCAAGGGCTTGGGGCTGACCAGCTATCGGATCATGAGCAAATCGTAGACGGCCCGGAGAGCATAAGGAAGTGGGGGTGCGTGTCCTCCGTCGGGCGGCGGCGCGGCAAGGGGCTCGGCGTCCGCTTGTTTCACAGCGTCGAGGCGCTCACCGAATGGCCGGCCGTGGCGACATAGTGATGGCGGGCCATGGGGCCGGCGCCGCCGATTTCCTGGAGAAACCGGTTCGCCCCGACGAGCTTTTGGCGAGCATCATACACGCCTTCAAGCGTAGCAGGGTTCGGCAAAGCCCGCCGCCTGGCGCCAGACGGCGGCCGAACGTCTCGCCCGCCTGACGCCGCGCGAACGCGAGGTCATGGACCGGGTCGTCAAGGGGCATCCGAACAAGGTCATCGCCGACGATCTCGGCATCAGCCAGCGCACGGTCGAGAACCATCGCGCCACCGTCATGAAGAGGACCGGCATGGCCACGCTGCCCGACCCGATCCGCCTGGTCATGGCGGCGCAGGACGGCTCGCCGCCGCCGGTCTGACATTGATTTGCCGGTGGGATCTGTCGATGGCCGTGATCGCGGTGGGGAATCCCCTTACGGCCGATCGCGGCTCCACTGTCTCTCTTCAGATCTCAACCTCGGCGCCAAGCTCGATGACCCGGTCGGGCGGGATGCGGAAAAACTCGGTCGGCCGCGTCGCGAGGCGGGTGAGGCCGACATAGAGGCGCTCGCGCCAGCGGGCCATCCCGGGTCTTGGTGTCGATTTGACATTGGCGCGTCCGACAAAGAAGGAGATCTGGCTTGGTTCGAGAGCGAGCCCCGGGATCTCCGCCCGAGCCAGCTCGCGCGGCACGTTCGGCGTCTGGGCGAACCCGAAATGCGCCTCGATCTGCCAAAAGCCGCCGCCGAGATCGCGCGCCTTGATCCGGTCCGGGCGCGCGACCCGCGGAATATTCCGGGTCACCACCCGGACGAGCAGCACCGTCCGGTGCAATACCTTGTTGTGCTTGAGGTTGTGCAGCAGGGTCAGCGGCACGTCTTCGGTATGCGTAGTGAGATAGACGGCGGTGCCGGAGACGCGGGCTTCCGGCGCTTCTGCACAGGTGGCGAGAAAGGAGGCGAGCGGCACCGTCTCGCTCGCCAGCCGGGCCTGCACCAGCCGGCGGCCGGCGCGCCAGGTCGTCATGATCGTGAACATGACGAGACCGATCACCAGCGGGAACCAGGCGCCGCTCGGGATCTTCAGCGCATTCGCGCCGAACAGCGCGAGATCGATGGTCATGACCGGCACCAGCACGACGGCGATCCGCGGCCATGACCAACGCCAGACACCGCGCATGACGGCTGCGGCGAGCACCGTGGTGAAGGTCATCGTCCCGGTGACCGCGAAGCCGTAGGCCGCGGCAAGAGCACTCGAACTCTGAAACCCCAGGACCAGGGCGAGAACCGCGGCGAGCAGCAGCCAGTTGACCTGCGGGATGTAAATCTGACCGCGCGCCCGCGTCGAGGTCTGGAAGACGTCGAGCGGCGGCATCAGCCCGAGCCGGATTGCCTGGCGCGACAGCGAGAAGGAGCCGGAGATCACCGCCTGCGAGGCGATGACCGTCGCCGCAGTCGAGAGGAGCACCAGCGGGTACAGCCCCCACCCCGGCACCAGGCGAAAGAACGGGTTCGCAATCGCCGCCCTGTCGCCGAGGATCAAGGCGCCTTGTCCGAAATAATTGAGGACGAGGGCGGGCAGCACCAGAGCGAACCAGGTCAGCCGGATCGGGAAGCGACCAAAATGGCCCATATCGGCGTAGAGCGCCTCACCTCCGGTGATGGCGAGGGACACGGCGCCGA
Organism: Allostellaceae bacterium; assembly: GCA_050730055.1. GTDB lineage: Bacteria > Pseudomonadota > Alphaproteobacteria > ATCC43930 > CGMCC-115725 > AP-15. The sequence continues at coordinate 3,244 of JBOHMF010000232.1, read as the reverse complement.
GCACGATAAAGCCGGTCAAGGGGGTGGCGAGAAAGATCATGACGGCATGGGCCGGGTTCAGTGCCCTCAGCACGCCCGGGGCCTTGGCGATCTGGATCAGCCCGTCGGCCGCGATCACCGCGAACCACAGCACCATCACCGGACCGAAGAGGTGGCCGACACTTTCGGTGCCGCGCTTCTGAAAAAGAAAGAGCGCCACCAGCACCACGACCGTGAGCGGCAGCACAAACCGGTTCAATGCCGGTGTCCCGACGCCGACCCCTTCGACCGCGCTCAATACCGAGATTGCCGGCGTGATCATGCTGTCGCCGTAGAACAGTGCGGCGCCGCCGAGGGCGAGCAGGATGAGGAGGGTACGCGCGCGCGGCCCGCGCGCCGCCTCGAGGGCCAGCGCCAGCAGGGCCAGGATCCCGCCTTCGCCCTGATTATCGGCGCGCATGATCAGCAGCACGTATTTGACGGCGACGACCAGGATCAGCGCCCACACGATCAACGACAGGACGCCGAGCACGTTCTCCGGCCGGAGCGCCAGCCCATGCTCGGGGTTGAAGCACTCCCGGAAGGTATAGACCGGGCTCGTCCCGATATCGCCGAACACGACGCCGAGCGCTGCGACAGAGAGGCCGGCGAGACCGGGCGCGGGCTGCGGCTCTCCCCGCTCCTCCTCGGCGGTCGGCGCGGCGTGCCCGGCCGGAATGATCTCGCTCGAAGCTGCGCCATTCCCGGTATGCTCGGCCATGCGGTTCTCCTGCCCACCGCTGTCGGATGGTCCGCTGTCGTTTTAGAGGAGAGCGATGCGGTGTAAAGCTTTTTTGGTTGGTCCGCGATTTACCTGGTAATATTCGGAATCATCCCCATATCTCTGCGACATGAATTTACGGAAGAAAACTTGAATGTATATTTCTCTGGCCGATAGTCTTGCAAAGGGCTTCAGGAAATGGGCGGATGCTCATCAGCCGGACATCAAGATTGACGATCGCGCCGGCAGAGGCGACGCCGCCATCATCGCGAATTTGGATGCCGGTGACGCGATATTGACACCGCCCGAGCGGGTGCATTGTCCGTGGCTCGTGCCAGGGGAAGGCAGGCTCTGAAACGAATTCCGCTCAAAGAGTACTCGCTCGCCGAACTGCTCGATGATCCGTTGGTGGGCATTCTGATGAAGAGCGACGGCGTCGACCGCTGGGCCCTCGAGCGCCTGCTCGACGAGATCGGAGACGTTCATGATCCCTCGGGAAACAGATTTGATCACGACTCCGAGAGCGCCTGACGGAGAGTCAATTCCCGCGAGATCGGCGAAAAACGTGCCGATGGCGTAGTCTATCTCTTCCGGGATTGGCGGGCAGATGATGAACCGCACCACGCTGACCCACGTCGTCTTCGCCCGCCCCTTCTCATTGACCGGGCTCGACGGTCTGCAACCTGCTGGAACCTACATAATCGAGACGGAGGAGGAGTTGCTGGAGGGCTTGTCCTTTCCCGCCTATCGGCGCACCGGGACCGTCATGCTGCTTCCTGCGAAGCCCGGCAGCATGATTACGGGGCAGGCCGTCGCGGTCGATCCGGCGGAACTCGACGCGATTGCGCAGGCATCCAAAACCGATCCCGAGCAGGCCCGCGATTGCGATGATAAATCGGGAAGCCCTGTGGGTCGGACAAACGCGTCTACATGATCGGGACGGCGATGGCTCTACGCCCTCTATACAGACCCCTGCGCCCCGATCTCGCCGGTTTTCTCTTTGCGCCGGTGGGAGAGGAGCGGGACGGCACTCCCCTGAGTGTGATCTCGGCTCTCACCCGGCTTGGTCTCGATCCGTGGGACGAGGCCACCCGGCTTTCCTCCTTGGCAAAGCGGGAAGCGGTTGACCAATTGTCTCCGATGATCGGTCGGCTGACCGGTACGCGCTGGTCGTCGTCGGAGGCGCGAGAGATCGCCCTTGGCCTGATCGCGCTGTTGCCGACCAGCAGCAGCACTCGCGGGTCAATGAAAGTCCGGCGCTATCGACGCCGGAAGGTCCCGCCCTTGACAGCCTTTTGGCTGATCTGCTGCCTCCTCCTCGCGATGGCGCTCGTCAGCATGGCTATAAACGGCAAATTCCCGTTGGAAAGTCACCGGCAATCCGCACCCTTGTCGCTGACCGCAGGTCCGGGGCGTTCGGGTTAGGCCGCCCGAGCGGAGTGCCTTTAGCAGCTCCGGCGAGAACGATCCCTCTGAGTAATTTCTGCGGTTACCGGAGGCGGGTTCGCCGCACGACATCCTTGTTACGGCGATCCAGGCAGGGCAAGTCCTTTTCCCGCACGCCGTCTCCTGTTGGTGGAAAAAAATGCACGCCGGTTCGGGCCCGCATGGAGCCGGAAGATAAAGAGGCGGGCCAATGTTGATAGAGCCGCCTCTTGGAAAGATCACAGATGATAAAGGAAATAAAAAGCTGGTGTGTGCCCCCGATCGTGATCCCGCTCGGTCTCGGCTTGGCGATCCTCATCCATGCGATCGTTCAAGCGCTCTGGTGAGGAACCCAGATCGAGGTTTGCTGCCGGCAGCGGTCCTCAGCCAGCCAGCGAGGCGCGGTCGGCGCAGTGCTGTGACCGGCTCACTACAAACATCGGGCCGCAGAAAGCGCATGTGACCGAATGCAATTCTGAAGCATGGCAAGGCGATTGGATAAATCCCATCCATTTAAGGTTCTGATCAACTCGCCGGCCGCGGCAGACGACCTTCAGGCATGAGGATTTCTCAATCGACGGTGAGCAAGTCTCGTTTGTAGAGAGAGCTTGCAATTTCCAGATTCGGCGTCGATCGAAGCATCGGCGAACCTTTGACAAAAGCCGACCTTCTTTAGGGGATCTCACGTGACGGCCAGCGGCGCCACGACGGCGCCGATTGATCGCACTGCAAGCACATCCGCATAGTGACTGCAACTCTGCGGCAGTCTACCTTTCAATGGAGACGGCAAATGACACGCATGCTGATGACGGCTGGGGCTCTGGCGATCGCCGCCGTGATGGTTTCCGGCGTTGCTCGCGCCAACCCGCCATACCGGGAGATTGCGGCACCGTCGGTGCGCCCGGCGCAGCTCCAACCCTCTCAGCCGGCGCCGTGGCACTACGAGTGGCGGTACCACTACGGCAAATGGGGGCAGTATGTGCCCGGCTGGGTGCCCGTTCTCAACAGCGCCCGATAGCGACAAGCCCCGCCGGTCTCCTGTGATGGGGCCGGCGGGGCGGCGGCGACGCACGAAGCCGG
>JBOHMF010000231.1:0-6965 GCA_050730055.1 Allostellaceae bacterium | reverse complement strand
ATCTGCCCTCGCTCGCCGCTTATGAGGAATACCGCCAAAGATTGGCCGATGACCCCGAGCACAAGGAAAACATCGCCCGCTTGCAGCACAGCGGCGCCGAGGTGGCGATGAACCGATCCTTTATCCAACGCGTCCCGGTGCGCCGCTGACCGGACAACGCCAAGTGTCGCCGCCGCGACCGCCCGCGCAAAACCCGGCTAGATTTCGGCCTCCTGCAGCAGCCAGTCGCGAAACGCCCTGACCTTGTGCCGTTCGAGAGCGCCCGGCGCGGTGACGATAAAGTAGGAGAAGAGATCGGGCAGCGCCAGCGAGAACAGCCGCACCAGCCGCCCGGCGGCGAGATCGGCGGCGGCGATGGAGCTATAGGCCAGAACCACGCCATGACCGGCGATCGCCGCGTCGAGCGCCAGGTGGCTGGCGCTGAAGCTGAGACCGGCCGCCGCCGGAACATCCTTGACCCCGGCCGCCTTTAGCCACATCGGCCAGGTCGGGGCCAAGGGGTCTCGATCGATCGCCTGATCATAGATCAGCGCATGGTGGCGCAGATCCTCCGGCGTGCGCAACGACGGCCCGGTCTCGATGAGGTGCGGGCTGCACGCCGGAAACACCTCGTTGTGCAGCAGCAGTTCGACCAAAAGGCCGGGATAGCGGCCGGCGCCATAGCGGATCGCCAGATCGAAATCGCCCTGGGCGAGATCGACAACCTCGTCGGTCGCCGAGATCCGCACATCGATCTCGGGGTGTCCCGCCTGAAAGCGGTGCAGCCGCAGGACCAGCCACTTGGCGGCAAAGGAGGGCGAGGCGGTGACATTGAGCGTGCCGGTGTCGTTGTGCGCGCGCAGGCGCCGCACCGCGGTGCGAATCCCGGAAAACGCTTCCGACAGACCGGGCAGGAGCACGCGCGCCGACGGGGTCAGCGCGATCGCGCGGTTGCGGCGATGAAACAGGGCGACCCCGAGATCGGCTTCGAGGGCATGGATCTGATGGCTGATCGCCGCCGGCGTCACATTCAGCTCGAGAGCCGCCTCGCTGAAGCTGAGATGACGGGCGGCAGCCTCAAAGGCGCGCAACGCGCTGAGCGGCGGCAGACGACTGGCAGGCATGAGAATTTCTCAATCGAGGATGAACAAGTATCGTTTGTAGCATACCTCCCGCGTCACCAAATTCGGTAGCATCAAACCGTCGGCAGGGGTTTTCAGTCCGACGACTCATATTAGGAGATCTCACATGACAGCCATGAACCTGCTGCATACCCGCGTGTCCGCGGGCGGGGCTTGCCGGCGCGGGCGGGGCCATCCCCTGGTGCATGCCCTGGCCACCCTGCGCGAATGGCATCGGCGCAGCCGCGACCGCGAGAGACTCGCGCATTTTGACGACCGGATGCTGCGAGACATCGGCCTCACCCACGCCGACGCCGACCGCCTCGCCAACAAGCCATTCTGGAGGGAATGATGAACCCCGATGTCCTGCACACCCCGATAATCCCCGCCGATTTGCCTGAAGAGAGCATCCTCGCGGAGCTCGACACGGTGGTCAAAACATCCCATCGCCGCCGCTCGGCCCTGGGCCGTGCGCTCCACGGTGCGGGCGGTCTCTTTGCCCGTCTCTTGGAGCGCGCCGTCCCGGCGCAGACGCAGCGCTCCAATCCGCCGCCGGAAATCCGGTTCCCTTTTTTCTAAAACCGCGTGATCCTGGATCTCCGAGGAGGAAGAAGCCATGAGCACAGCCGATAGTCTGCCTTATGTCGAAGCCGAGCTGAACTATCTCGCGCCGATGGCCGAGCGGCCGCGCTATTACGCCTATGAGCCGGACCCGAGCGACCCGCCGCCCAACATGCGGCACGAGGGACACCGCATGCGCATCCGCAACATGCGTCCGGCCGCATCGGAGATTTCGCTCGACAGCGTCGGCTTCGCCCTCGTCGAGCAGCGCACCGCGGTCAAGGATTTCTGGGACGATGACGAGGTGCGGCGGGTCTATTACCCCGAGGCGGAACGCTTTCTCGCCGCTGTGACGGGAGCGAGCCGGGTGTTCATCTTTGACCACGTGCAGCGCCGCCGCGTGCCGGGCCTCGACGAGCGCCTGCGCCGCGACATGCCGCGCCAACCGGCGGCCCGCGTCCACGTCGATCATACCGCACGTTCGGGACCGCAGCGCGTGCGCGACCTTCTCGGCGAGGATGCCGAGGAATTGCTGCGCGGGCGCGTCCAGGTGATCAACCTGTGGCGGCCGATCAAGGGGCCGCTGCGCGATGCGCCGCTCGCAGTGTGCGACGCCACGAGCGTCGCTCCGGGCGATTTGGTGACGTCCGATCTCGTCTACCGCGACCGCGTCGGGGAGACCTACTCGGTCACCTACAATCCGGCGCATCGCTGGTATTACGTGCCGGAGATGCGCCGCGACGAGGCGCTCCTGCTCAAATGCTGCGACACGCGCGCCGACGTGCCGGCCCGCTTTATGCCGCATACCGGGTTTGCCGACCCGACAACCCCGCCCGACGCGCCGCCGCGCGAGAGCATCGAACTGCGCTCGCTGGTTTTCCACCCGGCCTGAGTTGCGACGTTTCATCCCTCTTCCCGCTCGCGGGAAGAGGGATGATGTTTGTCACCCTGCCTTCAGCCGGCGCGCGGCATCGAGCGCGAAATAGGTCAGGACACCATCGGCGCCGGCACGCTTGAAGGCGAGGAGGCTCTCCAGCATGGCGCGCTCGCCGTCGAGCCAGCCATTGTCGGCGGCGGCGCGCAGCATCGCGTATTCGCCGCTGACCTGATAGGCATAGGTCGGCACACCAAAGGCGTCCTTGACCCGTCGCAGGATGTCGAGATAGGGCATTCCCGGCTTGACCATCACCATATCGGCGCCTTCCTGCAAGTCGAGTGCGACCTCGCGCAAGGCTTCCTCGCTGTTGGCCGGGTCCATCTGGTAGGTGCGCTTGTCGGCGCTGCCGAGCGCAGTCCGGGAGCCGATCGCGTCGCGAAACGGGCCGTAAAAGGCCGAAGCGTATTTGGCGGCATAGGACAGGATGCGCACCCGGGCAAAGCCGGCCTCGTCAAGCGCCGCGCGCACCGCGCCGACGCGCCCGTCCATCATGTCCGAGGGGGCGATGATGTCGCAGCCGGCCTCGGCCTGAACAATCGCCTGCCGGCACAGGATCGCGACAGTCTCGTCGTTCTCGACATGCCCGTTGCGGATGACCCCGTCATGGCCGTGCGAGGTAAACGGGTCAAGCGCCACGTCGCACAGCACACCCACTTCCGGCGCCGCCGCCTTCAGCGCGCGCACGGCGCGGCAGACGAGGTTGTCGGGGTTGAGCGCCTCGCCGCCGTCCGCGTCCTTGCAGACCGGCGGCACCGCCGGGAACACCGCGATCACCGGGATGCCGAGCGCCCGCGCTTCGCCGGCGGCGTCGGCCAGCGCCGGGATCGGCAACCGGGAAACCCCCGGCATCGACGGGACCGGCTCGCGGCGATCCTTGTCATGCACAAAGACCGGCCAGATCAGATCGTCCACGCTCAGCGCGGTTTCGGCGACCAGCCGGCGCGACCACGCATCGCGCCGGTTGCGCCGCAGCCGCAGGCGCGGATAGGAAGCAAGGGGCGGCAGAAACGAAGCCACAGCAACACCCGAGCGGCAGGCGGCGCCGGAAACCCGCGGGCCGCGACAAAGGCCAGGATAGGCGCGTCGGCCCGATCTGACAATGCGACCGGCCGGCAGACCGGCGGGGCCGATCGTCGCGGCGGCCCTCCGGCCGAGTCGCGCCGCTGTTTGCTAGGGATGGAGCATTTGTCCGCAGGTGGGAGGATAGAGAATCGTGCTGACGCCCTGGAACGTGTTGTCGCTCAATTGCGGGATGATGCAATAAGGATCGTAGACGGCGATCGCATTCGACACATCGATGCTGACAAAGCTGTTGCCGATCACCAGAAGGCTGTTGTTGCCATAGCGGAGGCCCTCCTCGCCGTAGGCGATCATCTTGTGGTTCTGGACACCGGAGCCCTCGATGATCTGATTGCCCGAGATTGTGGCGCCGCCGCCGTTGGGCACGTCGATATTGTAACTGGCCTGGCCGGCGTTGCAGCCGACGTCGGCGTCGGGAGCGCCGACATAGATCTGGCTGTTCGTAACTGTCGTGACCGCAGCGCGGCTCTTGATGTCGTGGCCGAACAACTGGCCGCAGAACAAGCTGTTGCTCACCGTCAGGCTGCCGGCATAGTTGACGTAGAGCCCGTGCTCATAACCGTCCCCGTTGGGGTTGCCGTTGTTCTCGAAGCTGGAATTGATGACGGTGATGGTCTCGTCGGCATCGTCGCCGGTCAGAACCCCTGTCTCGTTGCCGATGAACGTGCTGTTCTGAATGACGAGGGACGCCGGGCCGGTATTCTGGTCGCGGATGCCGGCGCCGTTGCCACCGAGAGAGTCATCAACATACGCGCCCGTGAAGGTCAGGCCGGTCACGGTCAGGCTCGCCGTGGTCAGGATGATCCCCTTCTCGTTGGGCAAGGGCTCCGTCGCCTGCAGCACCACAGGCCCGCTGGTGGAACCGCCGTCGGGTCTGATCTCGCTCCCGGCCTCGATCGTCATCGGCCGCGTGACCAGCGGAAAATCGTTGGTATAGGTGCCAGGCATGACATCGATGACATAATAATTGTTCAGATCGGTGTCGGCGTCAGCGGCGGCCACCGCGGCGCTGATGGTCTGGTATTGGCCCCCCGCTCCGACTGTCAGGGTGGTTTGCTGCGCAGACCCCGATGACACGCTTTGCGCAAATGCCGGTATTGCGCCGATCAGGCACGCCATTCCGACCGACCACAAGCCAAGATGCAGGCGCATTCCTTCCCTCCCGCTTCAAGATTCTCCAAGGCAAACCTTCGGATCGCGCTGCAGATGTTAGCGCCTCCGCCGAAGAGAGTGAGAAAGGTATTTGGTATAATATTATGAATATGAGGCATTTTTAGGACATTTTTGGGAATCTTTTTGGCTCCTCTGAATGTTTTTTCGTATCGTATCAATGCCGCCAGTAAAGCCGATAAAACCGGCGACAAAGCTGCAAAGGCGGCACCTCTTCTCTTGCAGGCGCCGTGCGGTCAACACGATCAGCGCCGGCCCTTCCGGCTTCGCGTCGCGTTTTGCGGCGAATCGGTGTAGCATGGCGGACGCTCGGCCACGGCCCGGGAATGGGAGCGCGCGATGCTGGTGTTTCGTCAGCTCTTTGATCCGTCGTCCTCGACCTACTCCTACCTGCTCGCCGATGGCCGCACGCGGGAGGCGGTCCTGATCGACCCGGTCTTTGAGCAGGTGCGCCGCGATGCGGCGCTGATCGAGGAATTGGGCCTCACGCTGATGGCAACGCTCGAAACCCATGTCCACGCCGACCACGTCACCGGGGCGTGGCTTTTGAAGCGGCGCACCGGGGCGCGGATCATGCTGGCGGCGGCAGGCGGCGCCAAGGGAGCGGACCGCACCCTCGCCCACGGTGACGCGATCGCCTTTGGCGGACGCCATCTCGCGGTACGGGCGACGCCGGGGCATACCAGCGGGTGCCTGACCTATGTCCTCGACGACCGGAGCATGGCCTTCACCGGCGACTGCCTTTTGATCCGCGGCAGCGGCCGCACCGATTTCCAGGGCGGCGATCCGCAGGCGATGTACCGCTCGATCCGGGAGCAGATCTTCACCCTGCCCGAGGATTGCCTGCTTTACCCGGCGCACGACTACCGCGGTCTGACCGTCACCAGCGTCAGCGAGGAGCGGTGTTTCAACCCGCGCCTCGGCGGCGAGGCGGCGATCGGCGATTTTACCGGCTACATGAACAATCTGCGGCTCGCCCACCCGAAGAAAATCGACATCGCGGTGCCGGCCAATCTCACCTGCGGCCGACCCGCAACCGACCACGCTCTGCCGGCCGAACCACTGTGGGCGCCGCTGCGCCTCAGCTTTGCCGGGATCTGGGAGATCGACCCGCACAGCCTCGAAGAGCATGCGCGCGCGGTGCAGATCCTCGATGTGCGCGAGGCCGAGGAGTTTTCCGGACCGCTCGGCCATATCACCGGAGCGGTCCTGATCCCGCTCGGCGAATTGGCGGCGCGCGCCGGCGAACTCGCGCGCGAGCGCCCGATCGTCGCGGTGTGCCGCGCCGGCAGCCGCTCGGCGCAGGCGACGGTGATCCTCAGAGAGGTCGGCTTTGCCGATGTCGCCAATCTCACCGGCGGCATGCTGCGCTGGCGCGCCGAGGGCCACCCGGTCGAGGGCGGCAGCGCATAGGGGATGCCGCTACCGGAGGTTCCCTTACCAAATGGTCTCGTAGGGGTGCAGGACAGCCTGAGCGGCATGCAGGGAAATCGGAATAACAGTGGACCGCTTGCTTCAGAGAATGGTGGGACTGGCAATGCGCAAGAGGATTTCAATAAGTTGACAGGGGGACGATATGGTCCGGCGCCGACCGATAGTACCTATCCACCGGGAACTTTGATTGGAAACAACGGGATTACACTGCGTCCGGGGACTGGAAGCATCGGGCCACGGATCGACATTCCCGCAAATGGAACAAAGCTCCACGAAACTCTACATTATTGATAGAGAATAAAATGAGAATTTTCTCGTTCAAGTGGCAGGAAAACGACTCGTTGGCGCTACAGCTTGCCGCCGGGGTCAGACGCTTATCCGTCAATACTGACATACGCGATACGCCGATTGCAGTAACGCTTTGGCAAGGGGAAAGCATAAAGCTTCGGATTCGATCTCGGATGAATGATATTGCCGAGCGCCTTGAGGTTGGCGTATTGGAATTTACAAGAATTCAATCATGGAGCACAAATGATCCAAGCATCGATTTTTCTAAATGTTTTGAAAAAAATCTCAAGATAGAAAAATTGGTTATTGCTGAGCAAGATGTCATGGCAGAATCCGGGTTAGTCCTGGAAAACCCTTATGGGGAGCAGATCATCATTGTAGCTGGAGCAAGCCCA
>JBOHMF010000230.1:0-6985 GCA_050730055.1 Allostellaceae bacterium | reverse complement strand
GGGTCGGCAGTGCGATCCGCAGCCCCGCGCGGACGGTTTCGAGCGGCTGCGCCAGCAGGGTCTCCCAGTCGGCAGCGATAACCCAGGCGGCTTGCCGACCGAGCCGGTAGGCTTCCCACACCGCACGCGGCGCCCGCAGGCTGCGCAACCGCCGCAGATTGCGCCACGCGCCGAATGCTGCGATCACCGCCGCGCCGGGCGAGCCGTTTTGCGCAAAGGTGAAGGCGAGGACGCAGGCTTCGCCGAGCGGATCGCGGCCGTAGCCGGCCGTCACATGCAAGAGGTCGTGCATCTCGCGGTTGCGCTCGCGGAACCATGTCATCGCATCGGCCGGCGGCGGGGCCGCGTGGATCTGCGAGGCTTTGACCAGTCCCTCGGCCGACAGGTTCTCGGTGCTGACAAAGTCGAGATAGGCACGCCCGAGCGAACCCGGCGGCATCTGCGCGAGGCACGTCCGATCGCTGAGCGCGGAGAGCAGGCTCGGCTGCCGTGCCAGCAGCGCGCGCCCCTCCGCGCTCGCGCCAAAGCGGGCGAATTGGCGCAGCCCGCTCTTGCCGCGCAGCGCCTCTACCAGCAGAAAAGCCTGCCGCGTATTCTCGCCCTCGCGCAACAGACCGCGCAGCGCGCGCAGCGCGACGATCGGGCGGATTCGGGTGCTGGCAGACTGCGGCATGACGCCTCTCCTCGGCGGGGTTGGTCGCGCATAAGGATGGGATATACTGACAAAATTGTCAATATAATTCCCGGCGGCGAAGCGATGACCGAACCGATGCGGCGGGTGCGCCGCTCACCCGAGGAGGCGCGCCGGCTGATCCTCGAAACGGCGCAGGCGCTGATCACCCGTACCGGCCCGGAGGGCTTGCGGTTGCAGGATATCGCCGCCGAGGCCGGCATCTCGCACTCGCTGATCCTGCACCATTTCGGGAACCGCGCCGGGCTGGTGCGGGCGCTGACGCAGCAGACGACCGCTGAATTGAGAGATCGGCTGCTGGCGGCGATGGCGCAGCCGGAGTCCTCGCCTGAGGAGTTGCTTGACCGCGTGTTTGATTCGTTTGCCGGCGGGCTGGCGCAGCGCTTGGCCTGGCTCGCGGTCATGGACCCGGAGGGCGAGGCCGAGGAGATGCGGCACGAGGTCGCCGACACGCTGCACCAGCGGCGCCTCGCCGCGGCGCCGGGTTTAGCGATCCCGCGCGAGGACACGCAATGGCTGGTCCATCTCGTCGCCGTCGCCGCCTTTGGCGAAGCGCTCTACGGCGAGCGCCTGCGCCGCGGCACCGGCGAGGCCGGCGCCCGCCGCTTCCGCGCCTGGTTTGCGGCGCTGATCCGCGCACACACCCGAGAGCACTGATCCCGGGAGGTTTCCGAGAAAGCGCAGGGACTCTTCCCTATGCCGCCTGGCGGCCGAGACGCTGCATCAGGGCGGCAATGCCGGCCTCGCAGACGGCAGTGTCCTGTTCGCCGTTGCCGCCGGAGGCGGCGATCGCCCTGACGCACTGCCCGTCGATCAGGATCGGAAAGCCGCCGACAAATATGGTGAAGCGGCCCTCGTGCTGGGTGAAGATGCCAAAGGCTTCCTCGCCGGGCAGCGCATTCGTGTAGCCGTGCGTCGGCTTGCGGTGGCCGGACGCGGTGAAAGCCTTGTTGAGCGCGATCTGCACGCTCGTCACCTTGCCGCCGTCGAGGCGGCGCAAGGCGATCGGGTAGCCCGCGGCGTCGGCGACGCACAAGACCTCGGGCACACCGATCGCTTCGGCCGGCGCTGCCCTCCGGCCGGTTTGCAGCGGCCCTCGCAACCGATATCGGGGCCAATTGGAAGGCGGCGATCGAGAGCCTCGTCTGGCCGCTCGCCTTTGTCCGGGACGACGGAAAGGGCGGCGGCGTCATCCGGCAGATCGTGCCGCGCAGCTTTGCGCGCACCCGCCTTGTCGATCTGGTCCTTGCGCCGGACAGCCTCTTTGGGGATGACGCCGCCGCCGCGTGGCGCGCGCGCATCGCCGCGGACAAGATGCGTATCGAGACTTGCCAGGCGGAGCACGCCACCGGCACCGCCGCCGCGCCGGCGCCCGGCTTTGCAGAATTTCTGAAGCGCCTCGCCGCCGCCTGCGCGCAGGAGAACGGTTGATCCGGGCATCACGATTGAGGGAGCGGCAAGCGGAAAGAAAATTGGTATAGGAGGCGAGGATCGTGGCGGCGGGAGCGGATCATGGATTTCGGCTATTTCACCCTGAGCGACAACCACTATGAAAACAACGCGCGCAGCGCCAACGCCTTTGTCGCCGACATCCTCGACGAGGCCGTCTATGCCGAGGCGGTCGGTCTCCACTCGGCATGGATCGGCGAACATCATTTCAGCACGCTCGGCGTCTTGTCCTGCCCGGCTCTGGTGCTGGCGCAGGTGGCGGCGCGCACGACGCGGCTGCGCCTCGCGCCGGCGGTAACGGTCTTGCCGCTGCACCACCCGATCCGTGTCGCCGAGGAATGGGCGAGCCTCGACATGCTGTCCGGTGGGCGCGTCGATTTTGCCGCCGGGCGCGGCTATGACCGGCGCGAATACGCGCCGTTCAGGGTCTCCTTTGCCGACAACCAAGCAATCTTTGAGGAAGGGATGGAGGTGGTGCGCCGCCTGTGGACGGAGGCGGGGCCGATCGCGCACCAGGGGGGCCATTACCAGTTCGAGAATGTCGCGATCACGCCCAGGCCGGTGCAGCGCCCGATCCCTTCCTATGTCGCTTCGTTCTCCGATCCCTCGATCGAACTCGCGGCCCGGCTCGGCTGCAACCTGATCGTTGCGCCCTTTGCCGCGGCGATTTCTTATGGCGGGTTGCGCCAGGTGCGCGAGCGTTACGAAGCCGCCTGCGCCCGTCATGGCCGCGCGCCGGGGCGGCTCATGTGCAGCTATTTTCTGCATTTCGCCGACACAAAGGCGGAAGAGGATGCGGCGCGGGCGCGGCAGATCCGCTATTACCGGGAATGTGTGATCCCAGCGTTTCCCGGCGATCCCGCGACGGCGCCGCCCTCCTACCGCTATTTTATCGGCATGGTCGAGCGCTTGCGCCAGGTCCGCCCCGCCGATCTGACCGAGAACGCGGTCTTGCTCGGTTCGCCCGCGGCGATGATCGAGACCCTGAAAAAGGTCGAAGCGGCCGGGGTCGCCGAGGTCATCCTCTATTTCAATGTCGGATTGAAACCGCACGCCCAGGTCAAGGACGAGATGGCCCGCTTTATGGAAGAGGTCGCGCCGGCGTTCCGGGCGTAGCGGAATACGCTGCGGCATTCCTCTCTACACTCTGCAAGCGCTACAATCCGAGGGACCAGACGAGAAGACAGAGCCTCGTCGAGGAGCAGTTTCCGGAGCGGGAGGGTGACATGAGCGATGACCACAGGGAAACGATCGATCTTGCGTATATCGGCCGCGCCTTGCAGCGGCTGACCAACGAGGTTGCCGGTCTGCGCGATCAGATGGACGTGCAGACCGCGATCATCCTGCGGCATGAGGAGACGCTGAAGGGAATCCTGGAGCAGATTACGGCGATGGTCAGGCAAAATGCCCGGATCGTTGATCGCCTGCGCACAGTCGAGGCGCGAGTCGACGCGATCGAGGAAGCATCGCGCGAGTGACCATGCCCTGCGATGTGCGGAGGCTGCTATGAGATCCCCGCTCGCTGCCGCCCTATGCTCAGCCTCCCTATTGCTTATGGTTTTCGGCCTGCTCGCGCCGGCTCGTGCGCAGGAACTGGCTTGGCTCGGCGGCGCATTCCGCTTTGCGGTGATGGTGGGATGCGCTGCGCTTTCCTGCCCCACGATCAGTGTTCCATTGATTCCAGGCCTTATTTATGACCTCATAATACTCAGGCAGGAGCGAAATGATCTCGTCCTAATTCGATTCCCTGTGATTCTGCTCGTAGGCGTACATAACCGCGAACCACGTTTTCTCTAAATTCATACCACCCTGCGCCTTTCGCTACCAATATTGATCCATGTCGTTCTGTGCGCAGAGAATTCATGCGATTGTAAAATTGTGTTTTATCTAATATTTTTCGTGGATTTTTATCATCCGCAATACGCTCATTAATTATTCTCATATATGAATTACTATAAATATCAGATACCTGTCTTCTAAGCATCACATCGTCTGCAACCGCCCATAGAACCTCTTGATAATCGTCAGAGTATTTTTGTGTCGCGCGGTCGTATGCGAGTCGTAACGTTGTCTGTGCGGAAGCCACGGCATCATTTACTCCACTCTTAAAATGTCGCGAATGGCATGCCAGAAGTATATCGTCATCGTCATACATTTCCCAAAATATCTTTTCAGCAATCAAGTGGACATAATAGGGAAAATCATCGCTAATATAACCTATTCTAATTAGGTATTCACGATTTATTTTTATGTCCAATTCCCGTGCAACGCTTGACACAATTTCCCACCGCGCATCATGATTGAGTCTCTCCAGTTCAATTGGAGTTAAGTATCGATCAGTAGATAAATGCGCTCCTATAAGTTCTTCGAGGGAAGAGCTGATTCCGCAAAATATCATTCTTATTCCTAGATGTTGATCTGAGGTTTGTTTAATAAGGTCAGCAAAATATTTTTTATCACGAGCTTCTTTCAGTTGATCGAATTCGTCGATAATGATAACTGGCTCTTTTGAATGAAATTGACGAACAAATGATAAAAAGCTCACGGCCTCATTAATGCTAGAGGGTAGTGGAATAGCTTTATTTTCGATAGACTTCCCAATTTCGTATGAAATACCAGGAAGTTTGAGAGAAAATCCCTTGCTTTTCTTCCGTATTTCGATCATCTCCAGGGGAGGCACGCACTTGGCTACAATGTCCTGCACAAGCTTGAAAAATCCTGCTTCTTGATCACAAGCTACTACTAGCGGTTGCGCGTCAGCTGATTGACGTAAAACCGCGGCAGACTGAGCAAGTGATGTTTTACCTACCCCGCGATCACCGTATATAAATACATGCATACCGGGAGAATTGAATGCTCTGTCTATCTGGCGGAGTTTGGTTCCTCTGCCGCGCAGATAATGAGGATCTGAAATTGCTTCGGCAGGTGTGAGATTGCGTTGCAGTATTCGCTTGAATTCATCGATATCCAGGTTGCCGATGCTCACCACTCTCTCCCTGTTTATATGATCGACGAATAATCATGTTTATTCCTGCCGAATCCCTCGGAAAGCGGTATCGGCCAATTCCAGCCGCCGCTCGATGCGGGCGATCCGGCGATCCATCGTGTCGAGCCGGCCGTGCATCGCGGCGAAATCCATCTTGATCTCGGCGGTCCGCAAGCTCAGCGAAGCCACATCACGTTCGAGCGTGCCGACGCGGGTTATCACCTCGTCGAGCCGCGTGTCGATGCGATCGAACCGCTCGTTGACGCGTGCGAAATTGGCGCGCAGGAAACCGAGGATCTGTCCGTCTTCGGACATTTCGCGTCTTGTCGGCCGCAGTTCAGGCGGCTGCCGTCGCCGCCTCCTTCTTGCCGACGGCGCGGTCGTAGTCCTCCCACATCAGCCGGCACAAGGTGCCCGGGGTGAAGCGATAATGGCCGTGCTCGCCGATGATCTCGCCCACCGGCGTCACCTCGGCGGCCGAGCCGGTCAGAAACATCTCATCGGCCTTGCCCAGTTCCTCGGGCATGATCGCGCGTTCGACCACCGTGATGCCGCGCTTTTTTGCGAGCGCGATCACGGTCTGCCGGGTGATCCCGTTCAAAAAGCAGTCGGGGGTCGGTGTGTGCAATTCGCCGTTGATGGCGAGAAAAAGGTTGGCGCCGGTGCCCTCGGCGAGTTGCCCGCGCCAGTCGAGCATCAGCGCGTCGTCACAGCCCGCGGCCTCGGCGATGTGCTTTGACATCGTGCAGATCATGTAGAGACCGGACGCCTTGGCCTGGGTCGGCGCGGTGTCGGGGGCCGGGCGCTTCCACGGCGCCCACTTCATGCGGATGCCTCGGGCGCGCGCCTCCGGCGAGAAATAGGCCGGCCAGTCCCAGGCCGCGATTGCCAAGTGGATGCGGGTGGCCTGTGCCGAGACGCCCATCTGCTCGGCGCCGCGCCAGGCGATCGGACGCACATACCCCTCGGTGATCCGGTTCGCGCGCAGCACCTCCTCGGTCGCCTTCGCCAGATCGTCCATGCTCGCCGGCACCTCGAAACCGAGGATCCTGGCCGAGTTCAGGAGGCGCGCGTTGTGGTCCTCCAAATGAAAGACCTCCCCGTCATAGGCCCGCTCGCCTTCGAACACGCAGCTTGCATAATGCAGCCCGTGGGTCAGCACGTGCAGCTTGGCGTCGCGCCACGGAACGAGACGGCCGTCGTACCAGATAAAGCCGTCGCGGTCATCGAACGGGATCATGGATGCGGGCATCGCGAGTTTCCTTGCGCCGGGAGCCTGTCGTTCGGCCGACCGGACGGGATGATGCCGCGCCCGGTGCGGCCCTTATAGTCCACCCTACACGCCCCTGGTATCAAAGGTTGCGGGATAAGTCAATATGGCTGACATAAAATCCCCCACCAATCGGCTGTCTCGGCACGAGGATGCGTTGCGGGAAGCGATGGAACTGCTGTTTTTCGCCTATCGCGACTTCACCGCCGAGGCCGACGCGATCCTCGCCCGTTACGGCTTTGGCCGCGCCCATCACCGGGTCGTGCACTTTGTCGGGCGGCATCCGCGGATTACCGTCGGCGAACTCCTGGCGAGCCTCAAGATCACCAAGCAGAGCCTCAACCGGGTGCTGGGGCAACTGGTGGCGGAGGGGCTTATCGTCCAGCACGCGGGGCCGCGCGACCGGCGCCAGCGGCTCCTCGAACTGACCGAAAAAGGCTGCGAGATCGAGCGGCTGGTGTCGGAGCCGCAGCGCCTGCGCCTCGCCCGCGCCTTTCAGAACGCAGGAGCGCCGGCGGTCGAGGGGTTTTGTCAGGTGATGCTCGGCATCATCGCCGAGGAGAGCGACCGCCGCCGCTTCGCCCAACGC
>JBOHMF010000229.1:0-7007 GCA_050730055.1 Allostellaceae bacterium | reverse complement strand
GGATAATGATGCGCGAACGCCGCCGAGGCGAGGGCGACATTGGCCGCCGCCCCCAGGCTGCAGACCGCGTAGAACGAGGCGAGACCGGATAGAAAACGGCGCCCCGAGCGGCGCCGGTCGCGATAGGTCAGGAGATTGTTCAAGGTGAAATTGCCGGTCATCGCGACCACGGCGGCAATCGCCTGCGCGGTCGGGAAGGCGAGGACAAAGAGGGCCACCGCGAGCGTTGCCAGGTGAACCGCCACACCCGCGCCGCCGATCATGGCAAAGGACAGAAAGCGGCCGGGGAGATATCCCTTTGTCAGTTTCTCCGCCAGCAGCATCAGGTATTCCCAGACGACAAAGCCGTCGAGCTTGCTCTCGCCGTGCCGGCGCTCGGCAAAGACATAGGGCAATTCCTTGAAGCGGAACGGCACCGGGGTCGAGGCGAACAGATCAAGCAGGATCTTGAACCCGCGCTGCCCCGACAGATGCCGCACGGTGCGCTCAAAGGCCGGGCGCGACAGCATGAAAAAGCCGCTCATCGGGTCGCTCAGCTCGGCCGCGAGGACGAGCCGGGCGAGCCTTGTCGCCAGAGTGCTGACGGCGCGGCGGCGCGGGTCCCAGGCGCCGGTCCCGCCACTGCCGCCGTACCGGCTGCCGACCACGATGTCGATGTGCTCGGCCTTCATCGCCGCCAGCATATGCGGCAGCAACCGCTCATCATGCTGCAGATCGCCGTCGATTACTGCCAGATAGGGGGCGCTGCTGGCCAACATGCCTTCGACGACAGCGGAGGACAGCCCGCGCCGGCCGATGCGCTGGATGCAGCGGAGGCGGACATCGTCCCGCGCAAGCCGGCGGACCGTGGCGGCGGTCCCATCCGGAGAATCGTCATCGACGGTGATGACCTCCCAGGCGATCCCGGCGAGCGCGGCGTCGAGGTGGGCAAACAACACCTCGATATTGCCGCGCTCGTTGTAGGTCGGCACGATGATCGCCAATTCGGCACCGGGTGCGGGGTGCGCGTCCGGCGCGCGGGCCACGGCGAGGCCGTCCGGTCGGGCCCGGGGCCTGGCACCATTGCGGGTCCCGAGGTCCCGTCGCAGCGACGAGCC
The DNA here is from genome assembly GCA_050730055.1 of Allostellaceae bacterium. Classification (GTDB taxonomy): domain Bacteria; phylum Pseudomonadota; class Alphaproteobacteria; order ATCC43930; family CGMCC-115725; genus AP-15. The sequence continues at coordinate 5,910 of JBOHMF010000229.1, read as the reverse complement.
GGCCGACGCTTTGGCCGTCAGGAGGGAAAAAATGCGACCGCCGCCTGCATCAACCATGCCTTCGACCCTGGTATTGGGCGCTCCGGCTCAGGCGGGCGCCGCGCGTTATGACCCACTCTAGAAGAAGATCATAGGGAAAGAGTGAAGATGGCGAGGGTACAATTTGAAGGCTTCACGACGCATTTCTTGGATTTTTCAATAATATTTTGAATTTTAAATTCAAAGTGATCTTGCCGCGCCGGCGGAACACCGGGCGGATCATTGCCTTGCGGCTTGCTCGTGCCGGATGCGGATGCCGCGGTCCGAAGTCTCCGAGGCGCAAGCGCATCATGCCGCCGCGTCGCTTCCGGTCAGGGTGGCGGCGGGCGCGGCCATCGGGCGTCCCGGACGGTCTTCGCTCCCGGTTCCGCGAGAGCAGACCCGCTCCGCCACGCTTCCAAGGCTGCGATGACGGCCGCCGCCAACAGGGCCATCACGGCGTCGGTGATCTCGGCCGAGCGGCCGGGAAGATAAACTTCGGCGTAGCTCGTGGCGAAGAGAACCAGCGCCGTCATCGCCGCGGCATGAGACAGACGAAGCCCGGCCTCGCGGCAGATCCACACGCAACTGCCATAGAGAAAGAATTTTTCAAAAAAGGACTGGATATTGACCGCCAGCGAACCGCCCATAAGGCTTTTGAACGGAATCCACCCGAACCTGGCCGCGGTCGCGTGAAAGGTGAAGGGTTCCAGGCGCTCGACGATGATCAGGGCGCCCAGAACCACGGCAACGATGAGGGACGCGCCGCGGACGCGCCGTGGCAACAGCAGTGCCCCGATGACCGCCAGACTCCCCCCGAGCAGCTCCGGAGCGGTCACGACCAGACTGACAATGACGATCTTGCTCGCCAGCACAAAGGCGGCGAACAGCACGACCGCGAGCCTCGCGCGCCTGGGCATGACGACGGCGACGAGCCGGCTGGTGATCAGCCACAAGGCAAAATAGTGAAAGACCGGGTACGGCGCCAGCTCCGATGTCAGAACAATGGGCTTGAGGCTCTGCCAGTATTTGTGAAGATCGATGGTCGGGACATAGGGAAAAAGATGATACCCGAGCATTGTCGCGATCAGCAGGATCGCAACCGGCTGCGCGGCAATACCTTGCAGCCGCGGCCCGTGCCATCGGCCGGCAAAAGCGACGGCGATGGAGGCGCCCAGCATCGTCCCGAACGTATTGAGATAAACGTCGGACAGGTTGGCGACCCGCCCCCGATCGTAAAATTGCGCGAGTTCGATCGCCGTGCACAACAGGAAGCCTGCCACGGTGACGCCGGTCAGGATGATGAAATTCAGCCTGGGCACGGTCGATCGCCCAAAACAGTTCCTCCAAGAACGCACCTGGGTCATCCGACTTCCCTGTCGGATTGCGGCGCGGTGTGGTCGCAGCCGATCCCGGCAGCAAGAGACCGCCTGTCTCCCCATTTACCGCATTTGCGCCGGTTGGAGATCTGGGCCTTCCCCCATATCCCTTTTTTTCGCCGTTTCCCCGCCCGCCGCTTTCGGCTACACCCGCCCCATGGCCCTCCTCCGCTCGGCCGCGACGGTCGGCTCGTTCACGCTGGTCAGCCGCCTCTTCGGCTTTGCCCGCGACATCCTGACCGCGGCCGTGCTTGGCACCGGGCCCGTCGCCGACGCGTTTTTTGTCGCGCTGCGCCTGCCCAACCTGTTTCGCAGCCTGTTCGCCGAGGGCGCCTTCAGCGCCGCCTTTGTGCCGCTGTTTGCCGGCGCGGTCGCCGAGAACGGCCCCGAGGCGGCGCGTCGCTTTGCCGAGGACACGCTGGCGGTCCTGCTGACGGCGCTTCTCGGCTTTGTCCTCCTCGGCGAAATCCTGATGCCCTGGGTGATGACCTTGATCGCCCCGGGGTTCATTTCCGATCCGGGGAAATTCGCCCTGGTCATCGCGCTGGCGCGGATCACTTTTCCTTATCTCTTGTTTATCGCCCTCGTCGCGCTCGCGGCGGGCGTGCTCAATTCGCTCGACCGTTTTGCCGCGGCGGCGGCGACCCCGATCCTCCTCAACCTGTCGCTGATCACCGCCCTGCTGCTCTCCCGCCGCTTTGGCTGGCGTGACGGGCACGCACTCGCCTGGGCGGTCGGCGCGGCGGGGCTGGCGCAGTTTCTCTGGTTGACCGTGTGCGTGGCGCGGGCGGGTCTGCCCTTGCGGCTGCCGCGCCCGCGCCTGACGCCGCAGGTGCGCCATACCTTGGCCCTGATGGCGCCGGGCGCGCTCGGGGCCGGGGTCACCCAGATCAACCTGCTGATCTCGACCGCGCTCGCTTCGCTGCTGCCAAGCGGCTCGGTGTCCTATCTCTACTACGCCGACCGGCTCAATCAGTTGCCGCTCGGGGTCGTCGGCATCGCCGTCGGCACGGCGATCCTGCCCGCGCTGTCGCGCCAGTTGCGCCTCGGCGAGACGGCGGGCGCGGTGGCGACGCAAAACCGCGGTCTCGAACTGGCCCTCTTTCTGACCCTGCCGTCGGCGGTCGGTCTCATCGTGCTGGCCAAGCCGCTGCTCGCGGTGCTGTTCCAGCGCGGCGCCTTTGGCCCGGCGGCGACCGCGGCGACCGCAGCGGCGTTATCGGCCTATGCCGTGGGGTTGCCGGGCTTTGTCCTGGTCAAAGTACTCGCGCCGGGCTTTTTTGCCCGCCAGGACACCAAGACCCCGGTCAAGATCGCAATCCTGGCGATGGCGGTCAATCTGACGCTGACGCTGATCCTGATGCACCCTTTGGCGCATGTCGGGATCGCCCTGGCGACGGCCGTGGCCGGCTGGGTCAATGCGCTCTGCCTTTTTGCGGTGCTGAGGCGACAGCGGCATTTCGGACTCGACCGGCGGACCCGGCGCAATCTGCCGCGGGTGGCGCTGGCGGCGCTCCTGATGGGCCTCGTTCTGGTGGTGCTGCGGGGGGTGCTGGCCGGTCCGCTCGCCGGCGGCCCGCTCGGGCTGCGGGTCGGGGCGCTGGCCGCTCTGATCGGCGCCGGTCTCGCGTCTTTTGCGCTGTTCGCCCTCCTTCTCGGCATTTTCGACTGGCGCACCCTGCGCAGCCGGCTCGGCCGGCAACCGGCTTGACCGCCCCAGCGCGCGCGCGCTAACGAAGCCCGATGAACCGCATCTTTTCCGGCATCCAGCCGACCGGCAATCTGCATCTCGGCAATTATCTCGGCGCCATCGCCAACTGGGTCGCCTTGCAGCGGGATTACGAGTGCATCTTCTGCATCGTCGATCTGCACGCCCTGACCCTGCCGCAGGACCCTGCCGAGCTGCGTGCAACGACGCGCGAGGTGACCGCGGCCTATATCGCCGCCGGCATCGACCCGGAACGCAGCATCATCTTCAACCAGAGCATGGTGTCGGCCCACAGCGAATTGGCGTGGATCCTGTCCTGCCTGACGCCGCTCGGCTGGCTCAACCGCATGACCCAGTTCAAGGAAAAGGCCGGCAAACAGCGCGAGATGGCGGGGCTTGGGCTCTACGCCTATCCGGTGCTGATGGCGGCTGACATCATCGGTTACAAGGCGACGCACGTGCCGGTCGGCGAGGACCAGAAGCAGCATGTCGAACTGGCGCGCGACATCGCCGGGGTCTTCAACCGGCGCTACGAACGCGATTTCTTCCCGTTGCCGGAGCCGCTGATCTTTGGCGAGGCGACGCGGGTGATGAGCCTGCGCGACGGGTCGGCGAAAATGTCGAAATCCGACCCTTCGGACTATTCGCGCCTCAACATGACCGATGACGCCGCGACGATCGCGCTCAAGATCCGCCGCGCCAAGACCGATCCCCTGCCACTGCCCGACACTCTCGCAGTGCTCGAAACACGGCCCGAGGCTGACAACCTCGTCGGCATTTATTCCGCACTTGCCGGGATCTCGCGCGAGGTGGCGCTGCAGCGCTGCGCCGGCCAGAATTTCTCGACCTTCAAGCAAGCCCTATCGGAGGTCGCGGTCAGCGTGCTCAGCCCGATCGGAGAGGAGATGCGCCGCCTCCTCGCCGATCCCGGTCATATCGATGCGGTCCTGCGAAAGGGCGCCGAGCGCGCCCGTGCCATCGCCGAGCCGGTGCTGCGCGAGGTCCAGGACATCAGCGGTCTGTTGCGGCCGTGATCCGCTTTCAGGGTTGATTTGGCGCGGCGAGCACCAAGCTTAAGGAGCGCTGCTTTCTCTTGTCTCTCCGCCGTTTCCACCGGATATCGGAGCCCGCCATGTTCATCCAGACCGAGCCGACGCCAAACCCGGCGAGTTTGAAATTTCTCCCTGCGCGCACGGTAATGGAGCAGGGCACGGCCAACTTCCCCGACCCCCGCGCGGCCGCCCGCTCGCCGCTGGCCGAGCGCCTGTTCGCGCTGCCGCATGTCGCCGGCGTCTTTCTCGGCAGCGATTTCATCACCGTGACCAAGCACGAGGAAGCCGACTGGTATCATCTGAAGCCGGCGGTCCTTGCCGCGATCATGGAGCATTTCACCGCCGGCCGGCCGGTGCTGGAGCCGGGCGCCCTGGCGGAGGCCGACGGCGCCGCCGCGCCGGGCACCGACGAGGAGGATGACGAAATCGTCTCCCAGATCAAGGAACTGCTCGAAACCCGCGTGCGCCCGGCGGTGGCGATGGACGGCGGCGACATCATCTTTGAGGATTTCGCGGACGGGATCGTCTATCTGCACATGCAGGGTTCGTGCTCGGGTTGCCCGAGTTCGACCGCGACCCTCAAAGCCGGCATCGAGAACATGCTGCGCCACTACATCCCGGAAGTCGTCGAGGTCCGCCAGGTGTGAACCGTCCTATCCGGGCATCATCGGGACCGGCAGCACGCTGTCGGAGAGCAAGGGATAGCGCCGCGGCTCAAACAACTGGTAGTGCCACCACTCGCGGACGTAGAAATCCCAGCCGGCCGCACTCATCAAGCCAAGCAGCAGCAGCCGGTTTTTCTGCGCTGCAACGGGAATTTCCATCGAGCCGTGATGCGACAGGGGCGTGAAGGCGTCAAAACCGGTGCCCATGGCGAGCGGTGCGCCGTCCGCGTCAACGAGTGTCAGATCGACCGCGACCCCGCGCGAATGGGGCGAGCCGCGACGCGGGTCGGCGAGAAAATCGGGGTCGGGGCGCGTCTGCCACAACCGCCATTGCGCCTCGCTCGGACGGAAGGCGTCAAAGACCATCAGCGCGAAGCCAAGCGGGCGGGCGAGCGCCGCCGCGCGCTCCAGCTTTTCCGCCGCATGCGGGTGCAGATAGCAAGCGGGCCGGGCATAGACCGGCCGGCCGGTGAAATTGTCGCTCGTGGCGTAGGCGATGGCGAGCCGCACATCGTCGCGCGCCGGGTTGATCTCGACAAGACACGCCATCCCCGCGCCTTCCTCCCTCTCTGGCCGCGGTTTTGATAGCATGAGCGAAGCCCCTGTCGTGCTGGCGCTCGATGTCGCGGGCCTCGCCTCTTCGGTCGCGGTCGCCACCGGCGAGACGCTGCTCGCGGCGGAACGGATCGACAGTGCTCACGGTCAGGCCGAGCACCTGATGCCGCTCATTGAGCAGGCGATGCGCCGGGCCGGGCTTGCCGCCGCCGATCTCGACCTGATCGCCGCAACGATCGGGCCGGGCAGTTTTACCGGTTTGCGCGCCGGTCTTGCGGCGGCGCGCGGGATCGCGCTGGCGTTGGACTTGCCGCTCTTCGGCATCACCGGCTTTGCCGCGGTCGCGGCCGACTTGGCGGTGACCGGCGGCGGCGCCGCACTGCTCGTCGCCCTCGAAAGCCGGCGCGCGGATCTTTATGTCCAGGTGTTTGATGCGCGGCGCCGGCCATGCGGCGCGCCCTTGGCGGTGATGCCGGAACAGTTGGCGGAGGCGGTCGCAGCGGCCGTCGGCGCGGCGCCGCTCCGGGTCGCGG
>JBOHMF010000228.1:0-7035 GCA_050730055.1 Allostellaceae bacterium | reverse complement strand
GCCGGCGGGTGCGTTGGCGCGCCGGCCCCGCGGCCCTGCACCAGGCGCAGGGTTTCGGACCGTCCGGCTCGGCGCGGGAGGAGCGCGCCTTTGAAACCGGCGCCGGCGAGCAGGAGGTGCCCTGGGCCAGAACTCCAAGCGGGCCGCCGCGGCAATTTCTCGCCTTTGCCGAGATCGCTCGCGATCTCGGTTATGCCGAGGATGGCGAGACCTTTGACAAGGTGCTGGCGCAGATCGCCCGCTATCGCCCGCCGGAGCTCACCCGCCGGCGCTATGCCAAGGGCGGCAGTGAACAGTCTTCCCCCGCCGTCGCGGCGCCCGGGGAACCGCCGACCCGCCGCTTCGCATGAGAGGGGACCGGCGGGGGAGTTGCGTCGGCCCCTGCGGGACACACTAGGATAGGTTGTATCAGGGACCCTTGGCGGCGTCCTCGGGCGGCGTGAACCAATACCAGCGGGCGCGCACGGTGAGCCGCTTTCCCGCCTGATCGCCCAGGACATCCTCGACATAGACCCGCGTGATCCCGACCATCAGCGCTGCCATCAGCGGGGTGGCGATCAGCACGCCGTAGATGTTGAAGATCGCGACCAGCACCACAAAGGAGAGCAGGGTGAGGGCGGGCGGCAGGTGCACGGTGCGCCGCTGCACAAAAGGAGACACCACGTAGCCCTCGATGACGTGGGCGACGACAAACACACCAATCACCCAGAACACCTCGCTGACCCCGACCGTGAGTGCCACGAGGATGGCCGGGATCGCGGAGATGATCGTGCCGAAATAGGGGATGAAGGTGCACACGCCGGCGACCACGGCGAGCACCCCGGCAAGCGGCGTGCCGACCAGGCTGAGACCGACGCCGACCACCACGCCGACAATAACCATGTCGATGAGTTGGCCGACCATCCAGCCTTGCATGGCAAGGCCCATCTCGATCATCACCGAGCGGGCGCGATTCTGATACCACACCGGCGTCAGGTGAGCCACGCCGTTGACATACATCGCGGGCGACAGCGCAAGATAAACGCCGGTCGCCACAATGACCAGGATCGCCGCCAGGAACCCGATCGCGGAGGAGGCGACGAGCTTGATCAAGCCGGTGAGAGCGGCGCCATGGCTCTTGGCCACACCGATCACGGCCCCGGCGCCGCCCGGGCCGGAGTCGCCGGTGCCGCCATGCGCGCCAAACAGGTTGGAAAGGTTGCCGAGGCCCTGCGACACCTCGTTCCACAGTTTCTGACCCTCGGTCACAAAGTGAGGTCCGACCCAGTAGCCAAGCCCGCACAGGATCAGGACCAGCGCCAGGAACACCAGCAGCACCGCAGCGGTGATGTTCAGCCGGGTATAATAATGCAGTTCGCGCCCGAGGCCGCGCAGCAGGACCGCCAGGATCACCGCCAGGATGATGACGACAAAGGCGCTGGCGAGAATCCATAAGAGTGCGCACAGGCCGAGAATGATCACGGTGGCGCGCAGAATATGCGCGATGGTCCGCACCGGATCGCGCGCCTGCGCCGGAACCACCTGGGCGCTGAAGCCGGGGTCGTTCCCTTGCATGGCCGCTTGCGTGGGAGTATCGAGCGTATCCATCCGAGAGCCTATTCGGGTGGGCGGAGACCCGCGGAACCGCGGGCAGGCTGCTCTAGCGGTCGAGCGCCTCGCCCAATGGCTTATTGACCCAGGCGAGATCGGCAGAGACGCCGCCGCTGCGCCGCGGCACACGATGGCGGAGCGCGACGATGCGCACCCCGCTGCCGCCGCGGCGCTTCAGGATCTCGCAGGCCCGCGTTTCGGCTTCAGCGTTGAGCGTGCGCACCCACAGGAGAATGCCGCCACGCTGCTGCTGCTGCCCGAGCCATTGCCCATAGTGGGTGTCGAGCGAGCGGCCGAGCCGTTTGCCGATCATGCCGCCGCCGATCCCCGCCGCGGCGGCGAGGCCCGCCACCAAGGCCAGCGCGCCGCCGCTCGCGATCACCGCTCCGGCAGCGATGGCCGCTCCGAGATAGCCGAGACCGCCGGCGGCCAATCCCCGCCCCTCGGCGCGCGAATCCAGTCCGACAAAGCCCACGCGCGGTGTCGCCGGATCGTCCGCGATGTCGGCGACGCGCCAATCGGGGCCAAAGCGGCGCTCGATGTCGCGGTTCGGCGGCATCACGCTCAACAGCGCGCGGTCGAACCCGTTCACCATCAGCTCGTCAACGGCATTCTGCAAATGCGCTGTGTCGGGAAAGGCCGCCACCGCGTCGCGCGCGATTCGATCCGCCATGCCTCTGGTCCTCGCGTTCCGTGTTCCGCGGCCAACAGAAGGCCGCGGACAACCTCTGACCAGGAGAACAACAGGGCGGGATATTTCCTCCCGCGGCAAGGCGGCGATCGCCGCCTTGCCGCGCCCGCGCGGCGGTTACGGCCCTCGTTGCCGGCCGGGGCTCATACGGCGACGTCCAACGCCGGCGCCCGGGCGGCGGGTTCGTCCTTGCGGTGAAGCGGCAGGCTGATCGTCACCGTCGTGCCCCGCGTGGGCGCGCTGGCGATGTCAAACCGGCCGCCGTGCAGCACGATGAGGCTTTTTGAGATCGGCAGACCGAGACCGGTGCCCGCGCGCGCCGCGCCGCCATTGTTGCCCACCTGGGTGAACGGCTCCAGCGCGCGGGGGATGTCCTCAGGCGCCATGCCGATGCCGGTGTCGCTGACGGCGATGCGCAGATCGCTAGCACCGATCGCGGTCGCCACTTCGACCCGTCCGCCGGCCGGGGTGAACTTGATCGCATTGCTGAGCAGATTGAGCAGCACCTGGCGCAGGCGCAATTCATCGGCTTCGATCTCAGGGCAGCGCGCGGCGAGTGCGAGGGTGATGTGCACCCGGGCGTTTTCGGCCTTCTCGGAGATCATCGAGACCGCTTCCATGATGATCGCTGTGACATCGACCGGCTCCAGATTGAGTTCGGTCTTGCCCGCGTTCAGCTTGGCGATGTCCAGCATGTCGCTGATGATCGAGAGCAGATGCCGGCCGCTGGCGCACACGATCTCCCCGTAATGACGGTAGATCTCCGGCAGCGGCCCTTTTACCGTCAGAGCGATCATTTCAGAAAATCCGATGATCGCGTTGAGCGGTGTGCGCAATTCGTGGCTCATATTGGCGAGAAATACGTTCTTGGTCTGATTGGCCTGTTCGGCGGTCTGGCGCGCCGTCCGTTCGGCCTCCTCGCTTTGGCGCAGCGCTTCCTCGGTCTGCTTGATCTCGGTGATGTCGGTGCGGATGCCGATCGTGCAGCCGCTTCTGGTGCGCCGTTCGACGATCTGAGCCCAGCGTCCGTCGGCGTAGGCGCGCACCGCATCGGTGGTGCCGGCGCGATGCTGCGCCATGCGCTCGGTGATCCACCGTTCCGGATCGGCCGTGGCCGAGGGCAGGTACTGGCTGCCGACCTGGGCGCGCACCAGCGTCTCAAACGGCGTGCCGGGCACCAGCAGCTCCGCGACATTGGGAAAATACCGCCGCGTGGCGCTGTTGCAGAACACCAGGCGATCCTCGGAATCGCAGAGCATCAGCCCCGTGGGGATATGTTCGAGGGCATCGACAAACAGGCGTTGCGTTTCCGTGAGCCGTTCAAGCTCCTCTTGGTGGCGCTTCAGGGAGGTGATGTCCGAGTAGAAGGCAACGGTGTCGCCGTCATGCGTCCGGCGCTGCCGCCGCAGCAGCCAGCGCCCGTCGCCGAGGCGCAGGATCGACTCGTCGCGATCCGCCGAATCCGGCTCCGTCCCCCACGGCGGTGCTTCCTCGCTGGCCACGCGCGTTTCCGCATCGAGCAGGATGCCTTTGGCGACCGCGGTTTCGCGCAGCTCCTTGCGGGGTGCGCCGGGCCTCATCCAGTCTTTGGCCGGCGCGAAGAACGAATTGTGACGATCGTTTGCCAGGACGAGCCGGTCGTCCCGGTCGTAGAGGGCAAATCCCGCGGGCACGCTCTCGATCGCGCTCAAAAGCCGGGCCTCGGCGGTGCGCCGGGCCTGCGCTTCGCGATCGACCATGGCGGCCTCGCGCGCCGCCGTAGCCGCGAGATACGCCCCCATCGCCGTCATGACGATCAGCAAACCGAGATCGAGCGCGAGAAAGTTAACAAATTGCGGCAAGGCGAGCGTCGGTGTGCCGATCAGGACGATCCTGACGGGAAAGCCGCGCACCCTGGCGATCGCCACCGGCCGCGGCTCGGGTTGGTGCCGAATCGAGCGGCCGGGCACCGGCACCTGGACCCTCCCGGCGCTGGCCAGCACCGCACCGTCGTCGCGCTCCAGCAGCACCGTCTCGCTCGCCTGGTCGGCGTGGGGTCTGTAGAAATAGGCAAAATACTGCGGGTCGGTCGTCGCCGCGACAATGCCGTAAAAATGGCCGTCATTGTCGAGAATGGACCGGCTCATCGCGAAAAACGGCTTGTGATCGATGCGGCAAACGAGGGTGCGACCGAGGTAAAGGTCGGCATCGGGCCGTTTTTTCTGCGCGATAAAATATGGCCGATCGGCGAGGCTCAGCGCGGGCAGGGGAAACCGGCGCGAGGTGTTGATCAGACGCCCCTGCGCATCGGCGACATAAAGGGCGCGGACCTGCGGCAACTGTTTCTTGTATTTGTCGAGCAGACGCTGTGTTGCCCCCGTCGAGCGATCCAGCGGAGGACGAGCCTTCAAGGTCTCGGCGATGGTTTCGAGCGACAGATCGACCGCGGACAGTGCCCGGCCGGCATGGGCGGCAAACAGTTGCGCCTTGGCGTGGCGGGCGTCGCGCTCGCGTGCGGACAGCGCCTTGTAATAATCGGTCAGAATGAGGGCGCTGCTGGCATAAATCGCCGCGAGCAGAATGATTGTCAGCAGGATGATGCGCCGCGCCAGCGGAACCGATCGGACGCGTCCCCCAATCCGCGAAGCGAATGTAGCAAGGCTCAGCATAGGGTCATGGTGCGGGGCGGTTCCTGTGGGCACGCCTGATCCCCCGGTTCAGGCTACCGCCAAAGAGGTTGACAAAGAGGTAATAGCCCCGCCCCGCCACTCAGTCGAACAACGCCAGATCGATGCTCACGCCCGTTTGCAGATCACCGCGGTCGCTCGGGCGCAGAGGGTCGCCGCAGTCGCAGACCGGCAGCATCCGCCTTGGATGCTCGGAAGCGGAGAGTGCCCGGTCAAAATCGACGGTCGCAGCGAAATCGCCGCTGTCGCAAACCCAGCGATTGAAGTCCTGGCGCGGTCACGATGCCGGATAATGCGTGGTGAGGGTCCGGCCGCCGGCCTCGGCCGGCGCGGCGTCGATCAGCACAAAGGCAAAGACGCAGGGCGCCTTGCTGTTGTTGACCCAGGCATGCATCGTGCCGCGCTGGACGACGATATCGCCCGCCTTCAGAGCGATTGTCTTGCCGTCGTCGAGCTCCAGGCCGCACTCGCCCGACAAGAGGATCGCGTAATCGAGCGTCTCGGTGCGGTGCATGAATTTGGGCGCGCCGGGGACGATCTCGGTGACGCGGATGACCGTTCCCTGACCGTTGCCGACATAGTTGTAGCGCCGCACAAAACTGGCGCGCTGCGCCGCCGCCGCGGCGTCCGAATGATCGACCGGCATCCGGTCGGTGGACCAGATCTCGACACGGGCGAGACCCGCGCGCCCGGCGCGGCTCTCGCCCGCGAGCCTTTCATCCGAGGCGACAATGGCCTTGCCGTTCGGATCATGCCCGGTGACGATACGGCGGACTTCGAGCGCCATGTTTTCCTCCCCTGTGATCGGTTTCGGCTGTCTTACCCGGATGGCGCCGCTTGAGATAGTAAGGAAAAATCCTTACTTTTGATGCGACCTTGCAGGAGAGGGGCCATGGCGATCATCGAGGAAACCAGCACGATCACCGCCAAGGGACAGACGACCGTGCCAAAGGCGGTGCGGCAGGCTCTCGGCCTCGCTTGCGGCGGCAAGATCGCCTATCGCATCGAGGACGGGCAAGTGGTGATCCACAATGCCGAGGCCGAGCATGCCGATCCGGCGCTCGCCGCCTTTCTCGGGCTGATCGAAAGGGAGATCGCGGTCGGCCACGGCGTTCGCGATCTGCCGCCCGAGCTTGCCGCCGCGATGCGGCGGATCGTTGGGGAGGTGGCGGTCGAACTCGACGCAAAGCTTGAGGGTGACGTGGCGCTGTAGGCGCGGCGATGGTTGTCAACGGCTGGACGCTTCTCTTTCACGAGGCGATCATCGGCCAGTTGCGGAACCTCGCCGCGGCGGCCAAGCGGGCGCGGCGCGCCGATCCGCAGGGTTATCAGGGGAATGCCAATGTCAAGCTTCTCGCCGCCCTCGCAAAGCTGATGTTCGAGGTCATCCCAACCGATCCCGGCCGGCCCGAATACCGCCTCGGCAACACGCTCGGCGCGACGTACCGGCACTGGTTCCGCGCGAAGTTCCTTAACCGCTTCCGCCTCTTCTTCCGCTACGACAGCCGGGCGCGCGTCATTGTCTATGCCTGGGTCAATGACGAGCGCACCTTGCGGCAGCGCGGCGGCAGAAAGGATCCCTACGAGGTGTTCCGCCACATGCTCGTCTCCGGCGATCCGCCGAACGACTGGGCGGCGTTGGTGAGAAGCGTCGGCGATCTGCCGGCTGAAATATCTTCAGCCGCGAAGGATGGAGAAACGCAATAGGAAGGGAGAGACGAGGTGAAGCGAGGAGACCAACTGAGTCGCGCTGTGCTGCTTTGTGTGCACTTCTCCCGTAACCTAGGGCCTGTTATGACTTGAGATCTATATCCATATTGTGGGGATGACGGAGAAAGATGCAAATCAGGTTTTCACGGATGAGACATGGGCGCTGTGGGAACCGCTGATCGAAGCGGTCCGGCCGCACGGCAAGACGCCGCCGGTGGATCTGCGGCAGACGATCGCGGCGATCTTCTGGCGGCACCAGAACGGGGCCAAGTGGCGCAGCGTGCCGCGCGAACTCGGCCCGTGGTGGCGGGCAGCACAGTTGTTCATCCGCTGGGCCAAGCAGGGGGTGTGGGAGCGCTTGCTGGAGTTGGTTCAGCA
>JBOHMF010000227.1:0-7041 GCA_050730055.1 Allostellaceae bacterium | reverse complement strand
GAAGGCGCACGCCTGGAAAGTGTGTAGACGGTGATGAATCGTCTCGCGGGTTCGAATCCCGCCCCCTCCGCCATATCCCTGTTTCCGACCGTCTCTGACCGTCTCGAAAAGCCCAGAATACTGAGCCTCTTGTGAGCGTCGTCTTCTCTCATCGTCTCTTGCCGTATCCCATAATCTCATATAGGGTGGCGGACAGGATGGCTGACAGGCGAGTGAGGCGGACGCTTTCGGATGCTGTCCGCCACCGCCGGCAAAAAAGCGAGCGGCGAGGCGGAGATGGCGCGGACGGGAAAGCTCTCGGGTGGCGCGGTGGCGCGGGCGAAAGGGCCGGCGGTCTTGCACGACGGCAGCGGCCTCTTTCTGCGGGTGACCGAAACCGGCGCAAAGCGGTGGACGTACCGCTATCAGATTGCCGGCCGTCGCCGCGAGATGGGGCTGGGCAGCTATCCCGACATCTCTCTCGCCGAGGCGCGCCAGCGCGCCGCAGAGCGCAGAAAGCAGGCGCACGACGGGATCGACCCGATCGCCGCGAAAGAGGCCCAGCGCGCGGCGCAGCGGCTTGTCCTGGCCAAGGGCCGCACCTTCCGGGAAGCCGCGGAAGAGTTCATCGCGCGCAACGAAGCCGCTTGGAAAAACGCCGTCCATCGCCAGCAGTGGCGTTCGACCCTGGAAACCTACGTCTATCCCGCTCTCGGCGAATTGCCCGTCGCCGCGATTGATACCGGCCTTGTCGTACAGGTGCTTGACCCGATCTGGCAGACGAAACCCGAGACGGCAAGCCGGGTGCGCGGCCGGATCGAGGCGGTTCTCGATGCCGCCGCGGTGCGGGGCTGGCGCCAAGGCCCGAACCCGGCGCAGTGGAAAGGCAACCTCGCCCATCTCCTGCCGGCGCGCGGCAAGGTGCGGAAGGTCGAACATCATGCGGCCCTGCCCTATAACGAGATTGCGGCATTCGTCGCCACGCTGCGGCGGCAGAAGGGCATGGGGGCGCCGGCGCTGGAATTCGCCATTCTGACGGCCGCCCGAACAGGTGAAGCGCTCGGCGCGCGCTGGGGCGAATTCGACCTCGAAGCGCGGCTATGGATGGTTCCGGCCGCGCGCATGAAGGCCGGGCGCGAGCATCGCGTGCCATTGAGTGACGCGGCAATGGCCGTACTCAATGCCGTGCGGCCATTGGCATTGACCAGGGACGGCAAACCGGACCCGGAGGCGCCCGTGTTCCCCGGCACGCGGCGCGCCCTGCCAATGTCGAATATGGTCATGCTGATGCTGCTGCGCCGGATGGGCCGCGGCGATCTCACTGCGCACGGCTTCCGTTCGACGTTCTCGGATTGGGCGGCCGAGCGCACGAATTACCCGCGCGAGGTTGTCGAGGTGGCGCTGGCGCACACCATCGAAAACAAAGTGGAAGCCGCCTATCGGCGCGGCGACCTGTTCGACAAGCGCCGGCGGCTCATGGACGAATGGGCGCGGTTCTGCGCGCAGCAGCCGGCCGGCGGGCATGTCGTGCCGTTGCGGGCGGCGGAATAGGACGGCATGTCCGATGCGCTGTTGGAACGGATGCGCGCGAACCCGCGCGCCGACTGGACGATTGCCGATGTGGAGCAGTTGTGCCGCGCCGTGGGCTTGCCCGTCACCGCGCCGCACCGCGGCTCGCATACAAGGTGCGCGATCCGAAGGGCGGCCCGATCTTGACCGTTCCGGCGCGCCGGCCGGTTTACATCCGGGCTCTCGTTGAACTCGCCGAGCGCGCCCGCAAGGGCGAGGAGGACGCATGATCTATCGTTATCGGATCGCGTTGCGGCCCCTGGAAGCCGCGGAGGGTGGCGGCTGGCTGGCCGAAGTTCCCGAACTGCCGGGTTGCATGTCGGACGGCGAGACGCCGCAACGGGCCATCGAGAACGTCATGGACGCAATCGGCTGCTGGATTGAAGCCGCCAAAGAAGACGGCCGGACGGTGCCCATCCCCGAGGCCAACGCGGCAGCGGAATAGCCGTGGCCGTTCTGTTCGACACCTTGAAGCTGGCGCAGCGGCTTGAAGCCGCCGGGATGCTGCCGGAGCAGGCGCAAGGGACCGCTGCGGCGCTCGCCGAGGCGACGGCTGAGACGGTTGCGACCCGGCAGGATCTACAGCTTGCCGTGTCTGATCTGCGCGGCGAGATCCATGAGGTTGAGGGGCGGCTGCGCGCCGAGATTGCTACCCTGCGCGGCGAGGTGCGGGGCTGGCTGATGACGCAGGCGTTCGCCATCATCGGCGCCGTTGCCGCCATGATCGGGCTGGCCGCGGCGCTCTCGCGGCTGGTGCGCTGAGCGGCGTTAAAGAACCGCCGGGGCAACAGCAAGATATGGACGCGTATCGCCGGTTGACTGGCCGCGCGGGGCCAGATATGGTGCCGGCGTCGGGATCGGGCATCCGATCCTGACGGGCCTCCCGCGATGGGGGGGCGTGCGCCGGGCGGCCCACGATGGGCAGAGAGCCGGCGAGACGATAATCCCATGTCCATCACCAGTCGTGGCCTCGGTGATCAGCCGGAGCGCCTGCTCTACACGGCCGCCGAGACCGAGCGGCTGCTCGGCATCAGCCATGCGACTCTCTACCGCCTGCTCTACACGGCCGCCGAGACCGAGCGGCTGCTCGGCATCAGCCATGCGACTCTCTACCGCCTGCTCGCTCGCAGCCGCCTCAGCGCGGTTAAGGTCGGCGCGGCGACCCGCATCACCGCGTCCTCGATCGAGCGGTATCTCGCGTCGCTGCCGCCAGCGCAGATGCGCGAGCGTTACACTCCAGCCGCGGAGTAGCGCGTGCCCACATACGTCGGCCCCGGCGCGAGGGATGCGCACGGGGTCGGTCGGGACATCGCTCGGCAGCGATCCCCGATTGATAGCACGCCGCGCCGCGCGACGCCAGCCGCGACGATCGCCGCGGCGCTCGGGCGCGCCCAGCGCTCGGGCAGCTGGTGGCGCTGCCTATGCCCGGTGCACGGCAGCCGTACCGGCCGGAGTGCGACGCTGGCGTTACGGGACGGGCCGGATGGGCTGATCGTCCACTGTCACGCCGACTGCACCCGCGACAAGATCCTCGCCGAGTTGCACCGCCTCGGGCTGATCAGCGGCGGCGCCGTGCGGCTCGCGGCGCTGCGGCCGGATGCGCCACTCGTCATCGCCGAGGGCGTCGAAAGTGTGCTCGCGGCCGGCTTGATGCTGGGTTGCCCGGCATGGGCCGCCTTAAGCGCCGGCGGGATACAGGCGCTCGTCCTGCCCGAGGGGGCGCGGGACATCGTGATCGCTGTTGACCGCGACGCGAGCGGAGTCGGCGAGCGAGCCGCCCGCAAGGCGGTGCTGCGCTGGGCCGCCGAGGGCCGCCGGGTGCGACTCGTCATCCCCGACCGCGCCGGTTGCGACGCAAATGATTTGCTGGTTGCCGCTCGCGAAGCCGCAGCGGCGGCCAATCTTCCGAGGTTTTAAAATGACCAAAAACATGGTGCCGCCGAACGGCGGCGCGCCGGACGAAGGCGGCGCAATCAATGTTCCCGGCGCATCGGTTGTCGAGGGCCACGAAAGCCAGGCCAACGCGCTGCTGCGGC
Organism: Allostellaceae bacterium; assembly: GCA_050730055.1. Lineage (GTDB taxonomy): Bacteria > Pseudomonadota > Alphaproteobacteria > ATCC43930 > CGMCC-115725 > AP-15. The sequence goes on along the minus strand of JBOHMF010000227.1, from coordinate 3,457 downwards.
TGGCGAAGGGCGCTCGCTTGTTCCATGATCAGGATCAGGAAGCTTACGCGGATCTCGTCGTCAACGGCCATCGCGAGACCTGGCCGGTGCAAAGCCGCGGCTTCAAGCGGTGGTTGAAGCGCCTTTTTTATGCGGACAGGGGCGGCGCGCCCAACGGTGAGGCGCTGGCCGCGGCGCTGGGGGTCATCGAGGCGCAGGCGGTTTTCGACGGTCCCGAGCTTGCGGTGCACGTGCGCGTGGCCGGGCATGGCGGGCGCATCTATCTCGACCTCGGCGATGCAGAATGGCGCGCCGTCGAAACAGACGCGGACGGCTGGCGCATCGTCGCCGAGCCGCCGGTGCGGTTCCGGCGGCCGGCAGGCATGCGGCCGCTTCCGGTCCCGGTGGCGGGCGGTTCCCTCGACGAACTGCGACCCTTTGTCAACACCGCGAGCGAGGCCGATTTTGTGCTTGTCGTGTCGTTTTTGCTGGCGGCTCTGCGCGACCGCGGCCCCTATCCGGTCCTGGTCCTGACCGGCGAAGCGGGGTCGGCGAAATCGACCCTCGCTGTCCTGTTGCGCGCCGTGTCGCCGGCGAACCTGATCGATGATCGGCGGCACGGCGACAGTGACAACCTCGCTGACCGGCTTCAACGCCTTGGCCTTGGAGCGCTTGTTGAACTCGTGCTCGCCGACATAAGTGCGGCGGGTCAGGATGCGGTGAACCTGCCCGATGCCCCAGCGTCCGCCGTCGCGGGTGAAGATATGGTGGCGGTTGAGATGGGCCGTGATGTTCTTCACGCCCATTGGGCCGGACGTGCCGTCGCCCTCCAGCGCCAGCCGATAGATCAGCCGGATCGTGTCGGCGTGGAGCGGATCGATTTCCAGTTTCTTCTTGACCTTCGCGCCGCGCTGATCGGCCGCCACGATGCGGTAGCCGATGGGAGGCAGGAGCCGTTCCAGAAGCCCTGTCGGGCATTCTCCTTCAAGGCCCGCAGAACATGCTTGGCGTTCTCCTTGGACTGGTACTCGTCGAACAGCGCTATGATCTGCCGCATCATGACGTGCATGGGGTCGTCGCCCATCTCCTGGGTAATGGAGACGAGCTTGATGCCGTTCTTGGCGAGCTTGCGGACGTAGAACTCCAGTTCGAAGTGATCGCGGAAGAAGCGTGAGAAGCTGTGAACGATGACGATATCGAACAGCGTCGGCTTGCTCGTCCCGGCCTCGATCATGCGCTGGAACTCGGGCCGCCGGTCGTTCGTGGCGGATGCGCCGGGCTCGACATAGGTCTCGACCAGCTGATAGCCACGCGCGGCGCAATAGGCTTCGCCCTGCCGCTTCTGGTCGGGAATGGAGACATCATGCTCGGCCTGCCGTGCCGTCGAGACGCGCAGGTAGAGGACGGCGCGCAACGGCACGGTCATCGCGATTGTCTCCTCAGATCATCGGAGCGGCCCGAACAGTTCATCGAGCAAATCGCCGAACTACGCCTCGAACACGTCGAGCTCGGCGTCGGCGATGGGCACCCGCTTGGGCCAATTGTCGGTGACGGTCCATGTCTCAAGGTCGTGTTTGGGCGGCCGGCCGAGGCGCGGCCATAGGCCAAGGACGATGTGGAGATCGTCCGGCAGTGCGCCACATTCTGCGCGGCGGCGCGATGAGCGGGAGCATGACATTCCGCCAGGGTCGCGCGAAGTTCGTGCGAGCGAAACGGCCGATTTCTACGCCAGAGCATCCTTCCCCTTCCCGGTGACAGAGATCACGCCGCGGCACCGATTGGTTTCGCACGTTCGATCCGCTCGCGCTCGCGGGGACTGTTCATTGCTTCCCACAGATCGCTGCGTCGCTGGACGTTGAGCCAGAAGTCGGGGCTGTTGCCGAATACGCGCGCAAGGATAAGCGCGGTCGCCGCCGTCACGTTCCGGCGGTTATTGCACAATTCATTGACGTGCTTGCGCTGAACGCCCATCGCCTCGGCCAGCGCGGCCTGCGTCAGCCCCATCGGCTGCATGAACTCCTCGACAAGGATTTCGCCGACCGTGGCCGGCTTGCGCTTCGTCGTCAGCATGGTTCTCCTCGCTTCATCTGTAGCTGTGGTCGTCGAGATAGATGCCTTCCGCCTCGCCGCGGCTGCCATCCCAACGGAAGACCAGCCGCCATTGGCTGTTGACGCGGATCGGGTGGAACCCCGTCAGGTTGTCGCGCAGCTTCTCGAAGTGATTGCTGGGCGGCACCCGCAAGTCCTGATCGGTCGTCGCGTCGTCGATCATCTGGAGCTTGCGAAAGAGCCGGCTTTCGGGACCGGACGGGATATGCCGCGACCGGGTATCCTCGACGAAGAAAGCGCGCAGCCATTCGTCTCGAAAGCTCAGGATCACGCGGCCGCTTCATCCATGTATCTATGTACCACTCTTCGGTACAAAACGCAACGCTGAGGCTCATCCCGTCGCGGATGGCGCTCGGAGCATTGATATCATTGATCTTTTGACTCGAAGCGTCAGCAGGGGGTGTTGGTTGGGAGTCCAGAAATCTCAATCTATTCAGAGACACCCGACCAACGGACAGCCAGCCTTTTCCCTCGCTGTCCGAGATTGGGGGCGGGTCGTCCCCAGGTGGGCACCATCGGCCCGAAAAGTCGCTACGGATAGTCTGTAGACTCAAAAACATCTTATCACCGAGTCTCTCCGGAAGCACTGGCCTTTCGGACGAGGCATGTCGCGGACGAAGCTTAGAACGCCCAGCAAATCTCTGATCGTCACCCTGGCCGACAACATCCGGCGATTGCGGCGTGAGCGGGGTCTTTCCCAAGAGGAGTTGGCCGATATCTGCGGGCTGCACCGGACGTATGTCGGCTCGGTCGAGCGCGGGGAGCGCAACGTGACACTCAGTTCGCTCGAACTGCTAGCTCAGGCTCTGGACGTATCTGTTGTCGAGTTGTTGAAGCCGGAGAGCAAATGATGATTTCCCATCTTCTCATCCGCATCGTTCGCCCGGAAATGCCCTCGCGGATCAACCTACGCGAGAGGCTGAGATAAGATGGCGTTTGTCGAAGACATAGCCGAGGAGCACGGCGTTCCAACCAACAATCTACTCGTTCAATATCTCATCAGGAAAACTCGTGCTGCGGACCGGGGAAGTAAGGCGCGGCGTTCTCTGGGCAACCTCTACGCCCTATTTGTGCTCGCTGAGGACTACATCGATGATAGGACCTCGCGCTTTACCGATCTGCTCGCTCGAATGCGGGCGCTCCCCTTTGGATCGAAGCTCCAGAATCACCCGCTGGACAACCGATTGAATGACGAGTTTTCCCGCCAGCTCGGGGTGGATGGCGACCTGCTGCCGGTCAGGGCAACATCGGTCGGCGGCCAAAAGGCCCGCGCGATCTCCGAGGACCTCCTAAGAGGCAGTTTTCAGAATTCGCGAGCGAGCTTGCCCGCAACCAGGAATATGCAAGCGCTCTGGAGCAAGGATTGGAC
>JBOHMF010000226.1:0-7091 GCA_050730055.1 Allostellaceae bacterium | reverse complement strand
GTCGAGACGTAGCCGGCGGTCCGCCGGCGGTAGGGGGTATCGTCGGCGCCGAGCGGGAACAGCTCGTGAAACCCGGCTTCGCTCATCAAGGAGTCACTCCGCGGAAAAGGTTTGCCGCAGAATCCCCGTTTTCGCGCGCGCGTCAAGCCGGCCGCGGCCGGAGTCACGGCAAAACCGCGATGACTCCCGTCATCTGGGGATGAAACCGACAGTAGAATGCGGCTTTCCCGGTGTGTTTGAGCGTCATCCGCACCGTCTTGCCGGCCGGTAGCAGGACATCGAAGCTGCCGTTGCGCGCGGTGGCCGTATGATCGACAAAATCCTTGTTGACCCACACGATCACGTCGCCGACATGCGCCGTCGCCGGCACATCGTGATAGGCGATGTTCTCGATGACGATGCGCCGGGTCGCGGCGGCGGCCGGCTGCGACCCGGCGCCGACAAGGCCGAGAATCATCGCCGCCGCCAGAAGAAAGGTCCGGCGCACGGGTATCCCGCGCGCTATTTCATGCGGCTGGCGATCTCTTCGGCATGGCGCTGATGTCCTTCGAAAATCTTGAGGCCGGTCTCCAGGAGGCGCTTCAGCTGCGGGTTCTTGGCGTCCGGGATCAGCTCGGACTTCAGAGCATTATTGACCATTTTATGGTAATTGACCTCGTTCTCGATATAAGCCTTGTCGAATGCCGAGCCTGACAGTTTGGCGAGTTCCGCGCGCGCCTGGTCGGATTGCTTGACGATGGCTTCGCTCGTCGGATTGTTCTGCGGGGTGATGTGCAGCTTTTTGACCAGGGCGAGAGCCTTGCGGTTGACGGCGCTGTGATCGCGGATCATGTCGCGGGCAAAGGCGCGGATTGTCCGGTTGTGCGACTTTTTCAGCGCCAGTCGGGCGTTGGCGATATCCACGGCGCCGGCCGTATAGGCGATGCTGGCGATCTCCGGATCGGTCAGGGCGGCATGCTGCGCCGCGGCAAGCGGTGCGCCAAAGCTGCAAAACAGGATGGCGGCGATCGCGAAATGCGTGATCCTTGCGGCTCGCATGGATTTTTCCTCCGTCGTTGCTCACGCTGCCCCGGCCGAGGCGGCGCCGAGTGTACAGTGCGGCATCTCAGAGCGCGCCGCAATCAGGGAGAATTTCAGGTTGAGAGATTCAGCGCTTGCGAAACTTGTCGAGCGCAACGATCTCGGCTGCGGGCCGCTCGGTCGGTTCGGCCGCCTGTCCCTCGGCGGGCTGCTCGTCGCCTGCGGAGGCTGGCGGTGCGGCTGTGGGCAGCGGCACCAGCGGCGCGCTCTGCGCAGCCGGTGCAGCCGGGACCTCAAACTGCAGCCCGAACTGGACCGAGGGATCGGCAAACGCGGTCATCGCCGCAAACGGGACGGAAAGCCGCTCCGGCCGGTTCTGAAAGCTCAGGGTCACGGCGAATCCGTCCTCGCCGACTTCGAGACCCCAGAACTGGTGCTGCAAGACGATGGTGATCTCGTCGGGATACTTGACGAGCAGGTGGGCCGGAAGCGCCACGCCCGGGGCGCGGGTGCGGAGCGTAATATAGAAATGGTGGTCGCCCCGCAGACCGTGCGTGGCCGCCCGTTTCAGCGTCTCGCGCACGACGCCGCGCAAGGCGTTCTCGACCATCTCGGGGTAGGCATAGAGATCCTCGGGCATGGCAGGCGGCTCGCTGGCGGCGGATGCGGACCCCATTATCCGCCTCAAACCGTCTTTGCAAAAGCGGAACCCGAGGCGAGTGAGGGGCTTCTGTTGCCCGGTGCCCCTCGGACCGCGAATTGCTCCTGGCTTTCACCCCGCGAAGGGTTAGGCCGCGAGCGCCTCTGTTGCGAAGTTGTCGTTCGCAGCTATGTTTTGACCCGATAACGGCGGTATCATGCCGGGCGACGAACCGTACCTTTACTGCGCGCGTCGAGCCTGTTTCGCCCCCGTGCGACCGGTCCCGGCGAGAGCCGGGGCCGGGGGAAATTGGTGGAGGCGCCGGGTACTGCCCCCGGGTCCGCTACGTCTATTCCGCAGGCCGTGTATCGCCATAGTCGGCAAGCCGACGGGGGACATATAGGATGCCGGCCGCGCAAACACAATCCTCCGCCCTTTGCGGGAGACAGGGATGACGCTGACGCCCGAGCAGGAGGCCGAAATCGCCGCCCAGCGCGGCGAGGGCCGACCGACGCGGCGCGCCACGGTGGCGGCGCTTGAGGAAATCCTCTATGCGCCGGTGCCGGTGCTCGACCATGGCTTTGTCCGAGTCATCGACTACATGGGCGACGATGCGGCGGTGGTGCAGGCCGCCCGCGTCTCCTACGGGCGCGGCACCAAACGGGTCAGCGAGGACCGGGGGCTCATCAACTATCTGATGCGCCACCGCCATACCACCCCGTTCGAGATGTGCGAGATCAAGTTTCACGTCAAACTACCGATCTTTGTCGCCCGGCAATGGATTCGCCACCGCACGGCCAATGTCAACGAATACTCGGCGCGCTATTCGATTCTCGACAAGGAATTCTATATCCCGGCACTGGAGCACCTGGGGCCGCAAGCAGCGACAAACCGCCAGGGGCGCGGAGAAGCCTTGGAGGGCGCGGCGGCGCTGCGGGTGCTTGATCTGTTGCAGGCCGAGGCCGAGCGCGCTTACGCCGGCTATGCCGAGCTTCTGAACGAGGATGCGAGCGGTGCGGCGCGCGATCCGGCGCGGCCGGGGATCGCGCGCGAACTGGCGCGCATGAACCTGTCGCTCAATTTCTATACCCAGTGGTACTGGAAGACCGATCTGCACAATCTGATGCATTTTCTGTCGTTGCGCGCCGACGCCCACGCACAATACGAGATCCGCGCCTATGCCGAAATCATACTCGACATCCTGAAGCGCTGGGTGCCGCTGACCCATGCCGCCTTTGTCGAATACCGGAAGGAGGCGGCACTGATCTCCAGGGCGGGGCTGGCGGTCATCCGCCGGCTCTTAGCCGGCGAGGCGGTCGATCAACCATCGAGCGGCCTCTCGGCCCGCGAATGGCGCGAATTGATGGCGCTCCTCGGCCGCGGGGAGTGAGCCGCGGTTGACAGTTCCGGGGCGGCGCAGTCATCGTGCGGTCCTTCCCTTGCCGCCGCGGAGTGCCTTCTATGGCCGACACCGAGACTGATCTTGCCCCGACGATCGATGCCGCCTGGGAGGCGCGCGAGGCGGTCTCGCCGCAGACTCGTGGGGCGTGGCGCGAGGCGATCGAGGCTGCACTCGCCGGCCTCGACAGCGGCCGGTTGCGCGTCGCCGAAAAGACCGCTGCCGGCTGGCAGGTTCATCAATGGTTGAAAAAAGCGGTGCTGCTGTCGTTCCGCCTCAATGACATGGTGGAGATGCCGGGGGGCCCAAGCGATCCCGCCCGCGGCGGCAGCGCATGGTGGGACAAGGTGCCGTCCAAGTTTGCCGGCTGGACCGAGGGGCGCTTTCGCGAAGCCGGGTTCCGCGCCGTGCCAAACTGCGTCGTGCGGCATTCGGCCTATGTCGCTCCCGGTGTCGTTCTGATGCCGAGCTTTGTCAATGTCGGCGCCTACGTGGACAGCGGCACGATGATCGACACCTGGTCCACCGTCGGCTCCTGCGCGCAGATCGGCAGGAACTGCCACATCTCGGGCGGGGTCGGGATCGGCGGGGTGCTCGAACCGTTGCAGGCCGAACCCGTCATCATCGAGGACGACTGCTTTATCGGGGCGCGCAGCGAGGTCGCCGAGGGGATTGTCGTCGAAGAGGGCGCGGTGCTGGCGATGGGGGTCTTTCTCGGCGCCTCGACGCGCATCATCGATCGCGACACCGGCGAAGTGCATATGGGGCGCGTCCCCGCCTATTCGGTCGTCGTGCCGGGGTCGCTGCCGGGCAGAAATCTGCCCGACGGCAACCGGGGGCCGAGCCTTTATTGCGCGGTCATCGTCAAAAAGGTGGACGCGAAGACGCGCGCCCGCACCTCGATCAACGAACTGCTGCGCGCATGAGCGACAATCTTCCCGCTGCGGCGGATTTGGCCGCCGAACTGATCCGCCGCCCGAGCGTCACGCCGCGCGACGAAGGCGCGCTCGATCTTCTCGCTGCGCGGCTTCGGGCGCTTGGCTTTGTCTGCCATCGCCTCGCTTTTGGCGCGGGCGAGGAGCAGATCGAAAATCTTTATGCCCGCTTTGGCACGGGCCGGCCAAACCTGTGCTTTGCCGGTCATACCGATGTGGTGCCGCCGGGTCCGCGCGAGGCGTGGTCGTTTGACCCATTTTCCGGAGGGTTTGCCGACGGCGTGCTCCAGGGGCGCGGCGCGGTCGATATGAAGGGCGCGATTGCCGCCTTTGTCACCGCGGCCGATGCGTTTCTCGCCGCACGCGGCGCGGGTTTCACCGGCTCGATCAGCCTTCTGATCACCGGCGACGAGGAAGGCGCGGCGAAGAACGGCACCCGGAAGGTGCTCGAATGGCTGGAGGCGCAGGGCGAGAGGCTCGACGCCTCCCTTGTCGGCGAGCCGACCAGCGCCCGCACCTTGGGCGACATGGTCAAGATCGGACGGCGCGGCAGCCTGACCGGGCGGCTGACCGTCGAGGGCGTGCAGGGACACACAGCTTATCCGCACCTCGCCGACAATGCCGCGCATCGCCTCGTGCAGATGCTCTCGGCGCTGATCGCGGACCCGCTCGATCGGGGATCAGCGCATTTCGAGCCCTCGACCTTGCAGGTCGCGACCATCGACATCGGCAATCCCGCCTCAAACGTCATCCCGGCCCAGGCGCGGGCGGTCTTCAACATCCGCTTCAACGATCTGTGGACGAGCGACAGGCTGAGGCACTGGCTCGCCGAGCGGCTCGACGCGATCGGCGGCCGCTATGCGCTCGACGTGTCGGTCAGCGGCGAATCCTTTCTGACCCCGTCCGGAATCGTCAGCGATTGCCTGGGCGAGGCGATCCGCCGCGTCACCGGCCGCGCGCCCGAACTCAGCACCACCGGCGGCACCTCGGACGCGCGCTTTATCCAGGCCCATTGCCCGGTCGCCGAATTCGGCCTTGTCGGGCTGACGATGCACAAGGCGGACGAGCGGGTCGATCTTTCCGATCTCGAAGGGTTGAGCGCGATCTACCGGGAATTTCTCGAACTGTTCTTCGCCCGATCCTCCATAGGATTATAAAGGAAAAGTATCGGCTGGAGGGTGTATCGCCCGCGCCGATACGGAGTCGTGCAAGGGGAACGGGATGAGCAGCGGCGACATCGTCTATGGCGGCACCTATGCGAACGGGATCGTTCTCAGCAACCCGGCGACGCAGAACCCGGCGACGATCGCCGCCACGGGCATCGTCACAAAGCAGGGTGTCTCCGGCGTCGCGGCAAAATACAACACCGCAATCTCCGGCGAGCCCGTAACCGCTTGGAGCATCACCAATTACGGCATAGTCGAGGGCCTGGGCGTAAACAGCGACGGGATCAGCCTCGCCGCCGGCGGCAGCATCGACAACATCGGAACCGCCGCGCTGATCGCAGGCTATCAAGATGCCATTCTGATCAGTAGCGACGCCGGTACGATCAGCAATTCCGGCACGATCGAGGCGACCGGCTCGTATACCGATGCAATCATCCTCGCCGCCGGCGGCACGGTGACGAACACCCATGGCGCTATAATCGATGCCCCCATCCTCATCCAGGACGGCGCGGGCACGGTCGTCAATTCGGGCTCCCTCGGTCGCAACTCTTCTCTCATTCTCATAGAGGTGAATATCAGCGGCAGCGCGGGTGTGGTGACCAATTCGGGCGTCATCACCGGCGGCGTCTCTCTAGGCGCCGGCGGCAACGTCGCCAATGCCGAGGGCGCCGCGATCTCCGGAGCTTCGAGAATCGAATTGAGCGGCCTTTCGCTCAGCATTCCTGCCGTGTATATCAGTGGCGGCGCCGGTACGGTGACAAATTCGGGCTTCCTCGGCCACGGCGTCGAACTCCATGCCGGAGGCAGTCTTACCAATGCCGAGGGGGCTGTCATCTCGGTTGGCGTCCCCTCCGCGTATGACCAATTCCTGAACCTTGTCGGCGTGAGCGTCTATGGATCACCCGGCACCATTGTCAATGTCGGCACGATCGAAAGCCTCGGCGGCGGCTACAGAGACGGCGTCTATCTCGGATCGGGCGGGATGGTGACAAATTCCGGCACGATCGCTGCAAGCTACGGCGGCATATTGGTCGAGGGAGCGGCCAGCACGCTCTTCAATGACGGCCGGATCTCGGCGACCGGGTCCTATGGCATCGGGGTCTATCTCGGGAGCGCTGGCAATACGCTGGTCAATGACGGCCGGATCGCGGGCACCGGGTCCTATGGCACCGGCGTCTATATCAGGAGTGATGGCAATACTTTGGTCAATGCGGGCCGGATCGGCAGCGCCGGCGGGACGGCGGTCTATCTGGCCGGCGGCTATAACGATCTCGTCGTCCAGCAGGGAGCGGTCTTTGTCGGCAAGGTCGAGGCTGCCGGCAGCTACGACACGCTCGAACTGGCAGGGTCGCGCGGCCGGCTCGATGGATTGGGGACAAAGTTCAGCGGTTTTTACAATGTCGTGGTCGATCCCGGCGCGGTATGGACCCTGTCCGGGAGCGCGCCTGCCATCGATGATGACGGCACCCTGGTGGCCAAGGGGAACGATCTGACCCTCGGCCAGATCGTCAGCGATCCCGGCGACAAGGGCCACATCACCGTCGACGGCACGGCCACCTTTGCCGGCGCGGTCGGGGCGCAGGAGCTCGTCTTCAACGCCGCCGGCACGATGCGGCTCGACCACCCGCTGACTTTCAAGGGTACAATCACCGAGTTCGACACGATCGATCTGGTCAATCAGGCGGCGAACGGGTTCAGCTTTGCCCACCACCGCGTCTCGGACCGCCTCTCCGTCACAGAGAACGGTGCCACCGTCGCCGATCTGCATCTTCGCGGCTACGGCGGCTACGCCAGCGCCGATTTCACACTCAGCTCTGACGGTCACAGTGGCACCGACATCACCTTCACGCCGCCCCCTATTATCGGGCTATGAAGGCATAGGCTGGCGGTTCATTCGACGTCTGGGTAGCGCACGGCGATGAGATAAAGCC
>JBOHMF010000225.1:0-7143 GCA_050730055.1 Allostellaceae bacterium | reverse complement strand
CTCCAAGATCGCCCTGATGGTCGACCTCTCCTTGCGGCTCTATCATTACCTGCACGACAACCCGCAAAATCTCGCCGCTGTCCTTACTCCTTTCTTATCTATCTTAAATTAACACTCTCAATGATTTACTTGGATTACTAGATAAGATACTTGGACGAGACTCTCATGCAAGGAGAATGAAAGCGCTATTTGAAATTGAACGTTGTCGAAGATCGCTCTCTAGCATCCCTTCGGTAGCGATAATAGACAAGTCATTTGACGAGCGCCGCAATATCTTACAAAAAAATTGGATGTGCTCTGCACAGAGCTGAGTAATAAAATTACTTTCTCGAATTGGTGGCAAGATTGGGAGACAGCGATACAAGAACAACGCAAACTAAATAATCGCTCGTAATGGTCGCCATGGGTTTGATTGGCGTTTTGCCCATTCCTGCCGGCTCCGGTTTAATCCAGTTTGATCTCGATGTCCTCGCCGACGAGGCGCACCGGATAGGTCGCCAGATCATGGACGGCCGGCGGATCGAGCACCTTGCCGTTGCGGATGTCAAAGCGCGCGGCGTGCAGCGGGCATTCGATGACCGTGCCGTCAAGCCAGCCGTCCGACAGCCTGGCATAGGCATGCGTGCAGATGTTGCTGGTGGCGTAGAGCCGGCCCTCGACTTCGTAGAGCGCAATGTCTTTCCCGACCGCCATGACGCCGAGAACCTCGTCCGCGCCAAGATCACTCCTCCTGGCCACGCGCACCCAGCCGCCCTCCTGCCCCTCCATCACTCCCTCCGCCGCGCTAGGCTGATTTGTCCGGCGAGAACGCCTTGAAGGCGATGATCGTGAACGTGTCCTTGACCCCGGGCAAGGTCTGCAACCGTTCGGTCACAAAGTGTCCGATATCGCGGTCATCGGGCAGATAGCATTTGAGCAGGAGATCGTACTGGCCCGAGGTCGAATAGACCTCCGACACTTCTTCGACCGCGAGGACGGCCTCATCGGCCACGGCATAGGCACGGCCGAGTTCGCATTTGACCATGACAAAGATCGTTTTCATCAAGCCGGGTCAGCGGCGGCCGGCGGCGCGCGGCGGGCGGGCGAGAAAAGCCGGCAGATCGCCGCCAAAGCCGATGACCGCGGACTCGCGCTGCGGCGCGGGTTTGCGGGGTTGCGGAGGGGGAGCAGCGGGCAGGAGCGGAAACGGCGTGACATTATCCTTCGGATTGTCCCGCGCGCCGGCGCTGTCCCGGCGCGGCGGTCTGGCCTCTCGCGCCGCAGGTGCGCTGCGCGGGTGCTGCTCCCGCCCGTGCTCGCGGCGTCCGCGACCGCGCCTGCGGGGCGCGTCGTATTCGAGTTCAGCCGAGGCGATCCCGGCGATCGTCACCGGCGGGATGTCCTTGCCGATCAGAGCCTGGATGGCGGCGACGTGGTGGCCATCCTCGGGCGCCGCCAGCATAAAGGAACGGCCCTCGCGCCCGGCGCGGCCGGTGCGGCCGATGCGGTGCACATAATCCTCGGCATGGATCGGCACATCAAAGCAGAAGACGTGGCTGAGACCCTCTATGTCGAGACCGCGGGCGGCAACATCGCTGGCGACCAGAAAACGCACTTCGCCCTTGCGAAAGCGCTCCAGTGTCTCGGTGCGCCTCGGCTGCGACATGTCGCCGTGCAGCGCGGTGGCGTCAAAGCCGTGCCGCGCGAGCGAGCGTTGCAGGATGTCAACGTCGCGCTTGCGGTTGCAGAAAATCAGCGCGTTTTTGACATCTTCCGAGCGGATCAGGCGGCGCAGCGCCTCGCGCTTGTCGCCTGGCTCGATGACGAGGAGCGACTGGATCACCATCTCGGCCGGCGAAGCGGGCGGGGCCACCGCGATCTCGGCAGGGTCGGACAGAAACAGATCGGCGAGCTTGCGGATCTCGGCCGGCATCGTCGCCGAGAAAAACAGGGTCTGGCGCCCTTTTGGCAGCAGCGCGACGATGCGCTCGACATCGGGGATAAAGCCCATGTCGAGCATGCGGTCGGCTTCGTCAATGACCAGGATGTGCACGTCCGACAGGATGATCTTGCCGCGCCCGTAGAGATCAAGCAGTCGTCCCGGTGTGGCGATCAGCACATCGACCCCGCGATTGAGCTTTTTTTCCTGATCGGCAAAGCTTTCTCCGCCGATCAGGAGTGCCATCGAGAGGCGATGGTATTTGCCATAGGTCTCAAAGGCGGCGGCGAGTTGGGTGGCCAACTCGCGCGTCGGTTCGAGGATCAGCGAGCGCGGCATCCGCGCCCTGGCGCGGCCCATCGCCAGCCGGTCGATCATCGGCAGGACAAAGCTTGCAGTCTTGCCGGTTCCGGTCTGCGCGCAGCCGAGCACGTCGCCGCCGCGCTGGACGTAGGGGATGGCCTGTTCCTGGATCGGGGTGGGGGTTTTATAGCCGGCTTCCGAGACGGCTTGAAGAACCTGCGGCGAAAGGCCGAGTTCACAAAAATCCATTGATGATGTTTTACCTTATCACGGAATTATCAAGGGTTCGACTTGCAGCCTAGATTGGGTTCTGCCGTGGCGATGTCAAATGATTTCTCGCAAAGAGGCATGTTCACAGGACAGGGCAGGGACGGCAGGAGCGGCAGGCGTCACCGCCGCCGATATTGCGGGCGCTGCGGCGAGACCGGTGCCGCGCGCTCATCCTTGTGGCGGAAGTTGATGCGGCCCTTGGAGAGATCGTAGGGCGTCATCTCGACGGTGACGCGATCGCCGGCGAGAATGCGGATGCGGTTCTTCTTCATCCGCCCGGAAGAATAGGCCAGCGTCTCGTGCCCATTGTCGAGCCGCACGCGAAAGCGCGCATCGGGCAGAAGTTCGAGCACGGTGCCTTCAAATTCGATCAGGTCTTCCTTCGCCAACGAGGTCTCCTCAAACAGGGCCCTTCCTCACGACACAAATACCCTCCGCCGGCGCAGGGGTCTGCCTGCCGTAGGTAAGCCGTAGCGCTCCGCCGCGCAAGGAGTCATCATACGTCGAGATCGCGGGCGAAGCGGGCGTTCTGCTGGATATAGGCAAAACGCAGCTCGGGCCGCCGGCCCATCAGGGTCTCGACAAGGGCGCGGGTGCGCGCAAATTCCTCGCTCGTGTCGGCGAGCGCCGCCGGATCGGGCTTTCCCGGCAATGTCACCCGCAGCAGGGTGCGGCGCGCCGGGTCCATCGTCGTCGCCCGCAGATAGCGCGCCGGCATCTCGCCCAATCCCTTGAAACGGTTGACCTCGATTGGGCCGCGCCCGGTGAAGGCGGTGCGCAGCAGCTCCTCGCGATGGGCGTCGTCGCGGGCATAGAGCGTCCGCCCGCCCTGGGTCAGGCGATAGAGCGGCGGCAAGGCGAGATGGAGATGCCCGTTCTCGACCAGCCGCGGCATCTCGCGGAAGAAAAAGGTCATCAACAGCGAGGCGATATGGGCGCCATCGACATCGGCGTCGGTCATGATGACGACCCGCTCATAGCGCAGCCCCTCCGCACGGTACTGGCTGCCGGCGCCCGTACCCAGCGCCAGCACGATATCGGACAGTTCCTGGTTTGCCCGCATCTTGTCGGAGGACGCGCTGGCCACGTTCAGGATCTTGCCGCGCAGCGGCAGGATCGCCTGGGTCTCGCGGTCGCGCGCCTGCTTGGCCGAGCCGCCGGCGCTGTCGCCCTCGACCAGAAAAATCTCGGTGCCGGCGGCGCCCTCGCGCGCGCAATCGGCCAGCTTGCCGGGAAGCCGCAGCCGGCGGGTCGGGGTCTTGCGCGCCTCTCCCTTCTGCTGGCGCCGCCGCTGGCGCTCCTCGGCGCGCTCGGCGATGGTTTCGATCAGATGCCGGGCGCTCGCCGGATCGGCGCTGAGCCAGTGGTCAAAGTGATCCTTGACCGCGTTCTCGACCAGCCGCGCCGCTTCCGCGGAGGAGAGCCGCTCCTTGGTCTGGCCCTGGAATTGCGGGTCGGGCAGAAACAGCGACAGGAGCATCGCCGCGCCGCCGGTCGCGTCCTCGCCCGTCACCGGCGCGACGCGGCGCTGGCCGGCCAGCTCGCCGTACCCCTTGAGGCCGCGCAGCAGGGCAGCGCGCAGCCCGGCTTCGTGCGTGCCACCCTCGGGGGTGGGGATGGTGTTGCAGTAGGAGTGGCAGAACCCCTCCTCCTCATCCTCGGGCCAGGCAATCGCCCATTCGACACTGCCGCCTTCGGGCATTTCGCGACGCCCGACAAAGGGGCGCGGGGTCAGCGTGGGGCGCCCCGCAAGACTGGTCGCGAGAAAATCGCCAAGACCGCCTGGAAAAACGAACTTTGCCTCGGCCGGCACCCCCTCCGGCCGCGGCAGCGCGGGATCGCAGCTCCAGCGGATTTCGAGACCGGGAAACAGATACGCCTTGGACCGCGCCATCCGGTAGAGCAGGGCCGGGCGAAATCCGACCGCGGCGAAGATCTCCGGGTCGGGATGAAAGCGCACGCTGGTGCCGCGCCGATTTTGCACCGGGCCGCAATCGACGAGCGGGGAGATCGCCACGCCGCGGCTGTAGCTCTGCGTCCACAACCGGCGGTCGCGGGCGATCTCGATGTCGAGCCGGTCGGAGAGCGCGTTGACCACCGACAGCCCGACGCCGTGCAACCCGCCCGCGGTGCGGTAGACGCCGCCGCGAAACTTGCCCCCGGAATGCAGCGTTGTCAGGATGACTTCGAGAGCGGATTTGTCGGGAAAGCGCGGGTGCGGATCGACCGGGATACCGCGGCCGTTGTCACGGACCGTGACCCAATCGCCGGCGGCAAGCGCCATCTCGATGCGCGTGGCATGGCCGGCCACCGCCTCGTCCATCGCATTGTCCAAAAGCTCGGCGGCCAGATGATGCAGCCCGCGCTCATCGGTGCCGCCGCTGTACATGCCGGGACGGCGGCGCACCGCCTCCAACCCCTCCAGGACCTCGATGTCCTTGGCGGAGTAACCGTCATCGGAGGAAGCCGGCGGAAGATCAAAAAGGGTGGACATGGCCCTATCATAACACGGGCATCATCCGGTATACAGGGGAAGCGGCCCTACAACATGTTGGCGGCAGGTGCGTAGGGCGACAGATTTCGCCGGCGATACCCGTGTCTCTCAGGAACTCGGCCGCGCGCCGGGCCTTTACCTCGATGATGACGAGCGAGCGCAAGATCTGGGAAGCGGCCGTGCTGCTGATCCGGCGCCACGGCCCCTCCGCCGCCGAGATTGCCCAGCACGAGGCGCAGCGGCTGCACCGCCGCAACGATGCCCTGACCTGCGTGGTCTGGTGCTGGATCGCCCGTTCGACCGCCGAACTGCTGCGCCCGGTGCCGGGCGAGGGCGAGCGCGTGCACTGAGCGGATTGCCCCTTCCCTTCGCGCCACCGCAGACCGATATGCGGGCCGAAGCAAAACGTTTCGGCGAGGAAGCCTCATGGCATCGGGTCTGTTCGGACGGCTGGGAAGCCGCGGAAGCGGAGAGCACAGGACATTCGCGGTGGCGTTGAGCGAGGAGGAGTGGCGGCAAAAGCTGTCGCCCGCCCAGTACGAGGTGTTGCGGCGGCACGGCACTGAGCGCTCCGGGTCGAGCCCGCTCGACCAGGAAGAGGGCGTCGGCCTCTATCATTGCGCAGGCTGCGGCCAGCCGCTTTTTTCGTCGGTCACAAAATTCCACAGCGGCACCGGCTGGCCGAGCTTCTGGGCGCCGCTGGAGAAGGCCGTCGAGACCGACACCGACCGCACCTTTTTCATGGTGCGCACCGAGGTGCATTGCAGCAATTGCGGCGGGCATCTGGGCCATCTTTTTGACGACGGGCCGCCGCCGACCGGCCAGCGCTATTGCATGAATGGCCTCTCGCTCGCCTTTCAGCCGGGCGAAGCGGCTCCCGTGAGCGGCAAAAGCGAGGCCAAGTAAGCCTTTCCCAAAAGGCGCCCCTCCGCCTCGCTGGGCGAGGCTTCTCTCCCGCAATGCGGGAGAGGGGGCCATCGCATTAATGACGGTGGGTGCGGGTCTCAGACCGAGTAATACATCTGGAATTCGATCGGGTGCGGTGTGTGCTCGAACGCATAGACCTCTTCCCACTTCAATTCGATGTAGGATTCGATCTGATCGCGGCTGAAGACCTCGCCTTTCAGCAGAAAGGCGTGGTCGGCGGCGAGCGATTCGAGCGCCTCGCGTAGCGAGCCGCAGACGGTGGGCACGTCCTTCAACTCCTCGGGTGGCAGGTCATAAAGGTTCTTGTCGATCGGATCGCCTGGATGGATCTTGTTCTGGATGCCGTCAAGACCGGCCATCAGCATCGCGGCAAAGGCAAGATAGGGGTTGGCGGCGGGATCGGGATAGCGCACCTCGACACGTTTTCCCTTGGGGCTGACGGTATAGGGGATGCGGCAGGAGGCCGAGCGGTTGCGCGAAGAGTAGGCCAGTAATACCGGCGCCTCAAAGCCGGGGATCAGCCGCTTGTAGCTGTTTGTCGTCGGGTTGGTAAAGGCGTTGATTGCCTTGGCATGGCGGATGATGCCGCCGATGTAATAGAGCGCGGTTTCCGACAGGTCGGCGTAAAGGTTGCCGGCAAAGGCTGGCCGCTCACCCTTCCAGATCGACTGATGGGTATGCATGCCCGAGCCATTGTCGCCCAGTACCGGCTTTGGCATAAAGGTCGCCGTCTTGCCGTATTGATTGGCGACGTTGTGCACGACGTATTTATAGATCTGCATGTTGTCGGCGGTGCGCACCAGCGTATCAAACTCCGCGCCCAGCTCATTTTGCGCCGGGGCCACCTCGTGGTGGTGTTTTTCGACCTTCAGACCCATATCGGCCATCACCGACAGCATCTCGGCGCGCAGGTCCGACTGGCTGTCGACGGGCGGAACCGGGAAATAACCGCCCTTTACCGGCGGCCGGTGCCCGCTGTTGCCGTCGGGAAATTGCTTGGCGCTGACATAAGGGCCTTCCTCGCTGTCGATCTCGTACATCGCGCCGTTCATCGTGCTCTTGTAGCGCACATCGTCAAAGACAAAGAATTCCGCCTCGGGTCCGAAATAGGCCTTGTCGCCGATGCCGGTGGCGATCAGGTGCTTTTCCGCCTTTTTGGCGATCGAGCGCGGATCGCGGCCGTAAGGCTGGCCGGTCAGCGGCTCGTGCACATCGCAGAAGAGGATCAGAG
>JBOHMF010000224.1:0-7183 GCA_050730055.1 Allostellaceae bacterium | reverse complement strand
TCCCGCGGTCAGGCCGCGGCGGAGCGCGCATGGACGCGCAACAGCGGATGGCGCTCGAAGAGGGTGGCGAGCAGCGCCGGCCCGCTATCCTCAGCGACGGGCAGGAAGAGCCGCAAGCGCCAGGCGATGATCTCGGAGGTGAGGCCCAGCGCCTTGAACTGCGGCACGGCATCTCCGGAGAAGCCGGCGAGCTCGACGCGCCAGGCGTTCATGACCATCGCGCGGCGGACCTGCAGGCCGCCGGCAAGCTCAAGCACCGCACCGCGCTCGCGGACGGCGTTCCAGGCCTCCGCCCGAGAGAGGGTGGGTGCGCCGGTGACGCCGAGACCTTCATAGACGCGCGCCAGCGCCTCGGGCGTGACGAGGCGGCCGATCACCCGCTCGCCGTCGTCGGCCGCAAAGCGATAGACGCGCAGGCTGTCGGAGGGCAGGCGGTCCCAGATCGGCAAGAGCAGGCCGGTGATGACGTGGAACTCGCTCTCGGAGAATTCCGGGACGCGGGCGCATTCGGCCTCCCACAGCGGCACGAAATGCTCCCGCGTCACCTCGCGCCAGTGCGAGCGATTGAATTCGTCGCGGGTCAGGGTCTCGCGCCCCATCGGCCGGATCAGCCTCGTGCGCGGCAAGAGGGTGCCGTCGTCGTTCATCAGGCTGGCGGCAGGCATCTGCACCGCGGCACGATACGACTGCTCGTTGACAAGGAGGTGGGCACCGGTGCCGCGCGCTAGGGCGAGGGCGTCTGCCAGCGGCAGCGGGCGGTTGCGGTCCTTCCGCAGCACCCGGTAGCAGCGCGTCTCGGCGCGCGTCGCAGCGTGGGTGTGGACGGTGGTGCGCTCGGCGACGGAGAAGCTCTCGGCCGTCAAAGTCTCGACCCCGACGTCGTAGCTGCCGGCGGCGATCGCCGTCTCGATGCGCGCTTCGAGCAGTTCCTCGAAGACGGCGAAGAGCCGGTTCTGCAACGCGATGCGCAAGGCCAGGATGCGGTTGAGGAACTGCGTGATCGGCGGCAGCTCCTCCTTCAGCGAGCCGTCCTCGCCGGTCAGGTCGAGGCCGGTCGCCTCCTCGAACTCAAGCAGCGAGCAGCCCTCGACCCGGCCGGCATGGACGAGCTGGTAGAACTGGCGCAAGGCCGCTTTGGCATAGGCGCTCTCGAGATTGTCGTCGGCCCGGAAGAGGCCCTGGCCGCCGGTCTGGCGTTGCCCGCGGGTGATCGCACCGAGCGTGTCGAGACGCCGGGCGATGGTCGAGAGAAATCGCTTCTCGCCCTTGACGTCGGTGGCGATCGGGCGGAACACCGGCGGCTGCCTCTGGTTGGTGCGGTTTGAGCGCCCGAGGCCCTGGATCGCGGTGTCGGCCTTCCAGCCCGGCTCCAGCAGGTAATGGACGCGCAGGCGCTGATTGCGGCAGCCGAGATCGGCGTGATAGCTGCGCCCGGTGCCGCCCGCGTCGGAGAAGACCAGGATGCGCTTCTCGTCGTCCATGAAGGCGCTGGTCTCGGCGAAATTCGCCGAAGCCGGGCGGGTCTCGACGCAGAGTCGGTCATCGCGCTTGACGATGCGGCGCGCGCGGCCGGTGACCTCGGCGACGGTCTCGGTGCCAAAGCGGTGCAGGATCTGGTCGAGCGCGCCCTGCACCGGCGGCAGGGACGCCAGGTGCTCGATCATGGCGTCGCGCCGCAGGGCGGCCTCGCGCGAGATCAGCGGGTTGCCGCTCTCGTCGTAGGCCGGGCGGGAGTGGAGGTTGCCCTCGTCGTCGGTGAACAGCTCAAAGAGCTGCGTCGGGAACGAGTGGCTCAAATAGTCAAGCACGTATTCGCGCGGAGTAATATCAACGACCAAATCTCTCCATTCCGAAGTCGGGATCTGCGCGAGCCGGCGGTCGAGCAGGGCCTCGTTTGTCGAGACGATCTGCACGACGGCGGCATGGCCCTCATCGAGATCGCATTGCAGGGCGGCGATCAGGGTCGGGCACTTCATCGCCGTCAGCAGGTGATTGAAAAAACGCTGCTTGTTTGATTCAAAGGCCGAGCGCGCGGCGGACTTGGCGTTGCGGTTGTAGGTCGTTCCCCCGGACCCGGTGATGTTGGCGGCCTTCAGCGCATCGTTCAGATTGCAGTGGATGACCTGAAAGGCGTCGGCATAGGCGTCGTAGATGCGGACCTGCTCGTCGGTGAGGCGGTGCTCGACGATCTCGTATTCGATACCCTCGAAGGACAAGGAGCGGGCGGCATAGAGGCCGAGTGCCTTGAGGTCGCGCGCCAGCACCTCCATCGCAGCGACGCCGCCCTTCTCCATCGCCGCGACAAACTCGGCGCGGGTCACAAACGGAAAGTCACCGGTCCCCCAGAGGCCGAGGCGCATGGCGTAGGCGAGGTTCTGCACCGTCGTGGCGCCGGTGGCCGAGACGTAGAGGACGCGCGCCTCGGGCAGCGCGTGCTGCAGGCGCAAGCCGGCCTGGCCCTGCTGCGAGGGCTTCTTGTCGCCGCGCTGGCTCTTCTCGCCGGCGGCGTTGGCCATCGCGTGCGCCTCGTCAAAGACGACGACGCCGTCGTAATCCGGCCCGAGCCAGTCGACGATCTGCTGGACGCGGCTCTTCTTCTCACCGCGCTCCTGGGTGCGCAGGGTGGCGTAGGTGGTGAAGAGGATGCCCTCGGCGAGGGTGATGGTGGCGCCCTGGCGGAAGCGCGACAGCGGCACGAGGGCGGAGCGCTCGCCGCCCAAGGCCGTCCAGTCGCGCTCGGCGTCCTCGATCAGCTTGTCGGACTTCGAGATCCACACGGCCCGGCGGCGGCCTTTGAGCCAGTTGTCCAAGATGATTGCTGCGACCTGGCGGCCCTTGCCGGCGCCGGTGCCGTCGCCGAGAAACCAGCCGCGCCGGAAGCGCACCGCGTCCCTGCCATCGGCGGGCGCGGCCAGAACGGTGTCCCAGGTCTCGTCGACCGTATAGGAGCCGGAGAGATGCCTGCTATGCGCCTCGCCGGCCATGATGACGCTCTCGATCTGTGCATCCGAGAGGATGCCGCCGGCGATCAGATGCGGCGGCAGATGAGGGCGGTAGGAGGGGCGGGGCGGGGCCACGGCCGCCATCGCCGCCGACTGCACGAGCTTTGTCGGGTGCGGGCGCGCGCCGGGAATGTGAAGGGATTGCAGCGCATAGCCCTCGTAGAGGCTGGCGGTCAGGCGCGCGGACGGATCGGGCGTCCAGTCGCGGGTCTCATAGGCGAGTTCGACAAAGGCCGGAACCGACGCCGGACGCGGAGCAAGCGGGGGCGGGGAGACCTTCGGCCGCGGGGCGCTTGGCGCTTGCAGGGGAAACACGCGGGGAGCGGAAAGCGGAGAGGCCGCGGCGACCGGCGGGCGCCGCGGGACGAGGCGGCCGACCCAGGCGAAGAGGTCGGAGGGGGTGGCAGCCCTTCCCGGCGATGGCGGAAAGACGCGGGGGTCCTCGGCCGGGACGCGGTCGATCACGGTGAGCCGCGTGTCCATCGTCGTGCCGTGGCGGGCATAGGCTTGGCCCGAGATCGCCGCGCTGAACACGACGCGGCCCTTTTCTTGGAGGCGCGTGAAGCTCTCGCGCCAGCCTGGCTCCTCGGGACCGGTATTGTGGCCGGTGATCGCGACGAGACGCCCGCCCTCGGCAAGGCGTGCAAAGGCCGAGGAGACGTGGCGCATCGCCGCCTCGGCAAACCGCCCCTCGACATGCGGCGAGGCCGAGAAGGGCGGGTTCATCAGCACCACGCTCGGCCGGATTGCGGGATCGAGGCGGTCGTGGAGGTTTTCGGCGTTGTGGCGGGTGAGCGGGATTTCGCGGAAGAGGCGCCCGAGCAGCCCGGCGCGGGTGTCGGCGATCTCGTTGAGGACGAGGCGCACCCCGGCCATCTCGGCGAAGATCGCCAGCAGGCCAGTGCCGGCGGACGGCTCCAGCACGAGATCGGCCGGCGTCATCATCGCCGCCTCGGCGGCGGCAAAACCGAGCGTGATGGGGGTCGAGAACTGCTGCAGGCGCTCGGATTCCTCCGAGCGGCGGGTCTGCGTCGGCAACTGCGCAGCGAGACGCGCAAGCATGTCGAGCATCGCGGGGGCCGAGCCGGCGCGGGCCCGCATCGCCGCCCCAAACTTGCGCAGGAAGAGGACCTGCGCCGCTTCGAGCGCCTCATAGGCCTCCTTCCACACCCACGCCCCGTCCGCGTCAGAAGCGCCGAACACCGCTTCCATCGCGGAGCGCAGGGCGCGGCTGTCGAGCGCGCGACCATGCTCAAGGCATTTCGCGAGCAGGGTGGCGGCGTGGACGAGACCCGAGACCTTGTCGGGCATGGCGGAGGAGGCGAACAGCGGAAGCGTCGCTGCGGACTGCGCCACGGCGGGAAGAACTACCGGCATGGGAGGAAGCTCCGAGAGCGGGGTCAGGTGGACCCGGCCGGGCGCTCTCTCGTCTCCGTCCGGGTTCACCCGCTCACGGCCTTGCTTTTCCTCTCGGGCAGGTACGGCGGAGCCGCAGAAATGAAAAAGGACCCGCAAATGCGGGCCCTGGAGTTGTCGGGGATATGGATTTTGCGATTGTGCCCGGGGCCCGCAGCGCCGCGGCAGTCTGGATCGGCCGTGGCTCGCCCCCGAGGGTCCACAACTATCCCCCACGCATCGCTCCGCCAGACTCGTGGCGGTCGCTCCGCGATGCGCGGGTCCCCTTTGTGGACTTCGGGGACGACCCGCTCCGCCGTCGACAGGGCAATCCCGGTCGATCAGGCGATAGCGACCAGGATTTCGGCGGCGCCGTAGACGGCCCGCTCGCCGCAGATCTCGCAGGCGTATTGCTCGGCGTCCGGCTCGACACCCTCGGCCTCCGCCCCGCAGGCGAGGCAGAAGCCTGGATTGTCGAGGCTGACGAATTCGCGCTCGACCGCGTCGGCGATCCGTTCGGCGGTGATCGAGGGGTGAACGTGCGCAAAATGGTATTGGCGCAGATGCGCGCGCGTCTGGGCTGGGGTCATGGCGGGCATCGAGAGGATCTCCGAGAGCAGGGGCGGACAGGTCCGGCGGGGTGCTCTCGCTCCTTCCGGACCCGCCCGATCCCCGCCGCTCTTTCCCTCTCCCGCGCGAGAGGACGATTGATGCCCTCAGTCTTCGAAGCCCGCCTCCTTGAGGAACTCCACGATCAGATCGTCGGTGGATTTGCCGAAAATGCACTCGGCCGTAATCAGCACCGCCATGCCGCCAAACCCGTCGGAGCGCATCTTCGAGCAGGTGAAGGACGAGATCACGCTGACGTAGTGCAATTGTGACGAGCGGCGCACGATGTCCTGAAGAAAAGCCTCCCAGGAGATGCCGCCGCTGAGATCGAGTTCGACCTCGGCCTCGGCCTCGTCCTCCCCAAGCTGAGCGAGATGTTCGGCAACAAGGCGCGCAGCCCTGCTGCCGCCAGCCTCGCGGGATGCGGCGAGCGCCTCTTCGAGTTCGCCGCGTTCGATCACGGCGAGGTCCGAGGGTCCCTCATCGGCGTAGAAATAGAGGCCGTTGCCATCAGGCTCGGAGCTGAGAATACGGGTGAGAAGGAGTCGCTCCAGCGGCGTCATATCGGCCGCGGGGATCGTCTGCTGGATGACGGTGGGCGTGTAGTAGTCGGCCACAATGACCTCCCGAATGCGAAAACCCGGCACAGGGCCGGGTCTTCGCGGAGTGAGCGGTCGGAGAGAGATCAGCCCGCGATGGCGAATGGATCGACCTCGCGTTCGATCGGCTGGGCGCGGCCCATCCAGGGCTCGGGACGGATGCGTCGCACCCAATCGGCAAAGTTCGGGATGAAGCCGAGGTCTTCTCGCACGTGCGTTTCCCCGATCAGCCGGACCGGGACGACCCGGCCGGTTGAAATCGTTCGCGTGGGCCCGTATAGCGATTCGAGGAGAAATATACCCTCCGTATGGTGCCTGAGAGCACGATGCCTGAAATCTGCGACCAGCATCTTCGAATGGTCGAACCACTGGTGCAGATCAATATAGTCCTCTACAGTGCCACCCCATTTTTTTACTGAGGACAGCGCGTGATAATAGCAGTGTGCCATCGTTCCCTCCATCAAAATACGTGCTCGGAGTAGTCGGATTCCATGCGCCGTTCGTTGCAGGCGAGGGTGATGGTCCGCTCCGCGACGTCGAACGTGAAATCCCCGTAGGCGCCATCCCCGTTTTCCCAGCCGCCGTGCGTCTCCTCGAGGAGGTTGAAGGCGAGCGTCTCGATCGCATCGCGAACGGAGAGGGTGACGCGCCGGACCTCCGGGCTGCCCCAGACGGGTTCGGCGATCGTGATCTCGTCGGAAGGCAGTTCCGCCGGCGTCTCGCCGCAAAGGGCGTCGATCTCCTCGATCTGGCCGGAGTCGCCCTCGCCGTCAAAGCGGACGAGGACGGAGGTGATGCCGACCTGGGCCAGCGCATCAAAGAGGGTGGCCTTGTTGGCCGGGCGCAGGGCTTCGGCGCGCTCGGCATGCGCCCGGTCCTGGGCGAGGTAGCGGGAGAAGTCGAAGCTGACCTCAGGCGTGGTCGGGTTCTCGGTCATGATCGGTCTCCAGAAATTGGCGTGAGAGGAAAAAGGACAGGGCGGCCGAAGCCGCCCCGCCTGTCACTGGCTGCGGGCCCAGCACCGCGCGGCGTGCATGTCCATGAAACTCACCCGCTCTTTGACCCATTCGAGCGGGAGGGCGCAGGGCGCCTCCTCGCCCTCTTCGGTCAGGGCGAGAATGACGCCATTGCCGGCAAGCGGCTGATGTCCGCCCCGGAACAGGAAGAAATGCTGCGGGTGGCCGAGAAGACCCTCCTCATTGACATAGCAATGGTGGGTCCCGTCGAGACCTCGGGTGACCGGCTCGATCAACCCGCCGACGATCCGCTGCAAGGATTCGAGCGAGCCGTCGATCTCGATTTCGGTGATTGTGCGGTCCTCGGCATTGATGACGATCGCGCGCATGCTTGCGCCTCCAAGAGCAGAAGAGAGGAGAACCCGGCGGGCGCTCTCCTTGCCCTCCGGGTTCACCCCTTCTCGACCGAACTCTCGCTTTTGGCGGGTGCCGCCGGGACAGACGACAGCCGCATCGGAAAATGCGCGTCAGCGCCTCGACGCCTCGTTGAGCACCAGATTCTCCGGCTCGTCCCCGATCAGGAAGGCCGGCAATTCATCGCCCATGCCGGCGATCTCGCCGG
>JBOHMF010000223.1:0-7187 GCA_050730055.1 Allostellaceae bacterium | reverse complement strand
CACTAGATCACAACAGCCTAATCCACTTCAATAAGTCTCCGAACGGACACTTATCGCGGCCGCAACGGGCCGGGCAGCGCCCGCTCCGCTTCGGCCTGGAGCCGCGCCTCGTGGCGCCGCAGATAGACGACGCCGGCGATAAAACCGATGGCAAAGACCACACCGATCGTGATCCCGACAGGTCCGGCGAGCCGGCTGATCTTTTTCCCCAGAACCCAGGCCGCCAGCCCGTAAGTCGTCGCCCAGACGATAGCGCCAGTTGCGTTGGCTGCGAGAAAGCGCCCCCAGCCCATATGGTTGGCGCCAGCCAAGAGGGCCGCCAGCGCGCGCAGCACGGAGACGAACCGGCCAAAAAAGACGACCTTGGCGCCGTGGCGCTGAAACAGGTATTGCCCGAGCTTGATCCTCGGCTCGGTCAAATGGATGAAGTGCCCGTAGCGGGTCAGCAGCCGATAGCCATACCGCCGGCCCAGCGCAAACCCGATATTGTCGCCAAGGATGGCTCCGCCGATGGCCGCGGCGATCACCAGCCAGATGTTCAGAGGGGCATGGCCGGTTCCGGCGAGCACGGCCGCGGCGATCAGCGTCGTCTCGCCCGGAACCGGAATGCCAAAACTTTCCAGACAGATCATCCCGGCGACCGTGCCATAGCCCCAGGTCGCGAGCAGGTTCGCCACCTCGCCGTTTGAGAACAAGGACATGGGGTGGCCCTCCGGTCGCCTTAACCCCTAACGGCCCGGCGGGGTGGCGCATCCGCAACCATGACCGGAGCGGCCGGCCGCGACCTGCGCTCGAAGAAAAATCTTCCCGATCCTTCTCATTTCTTCCCTCCAGGTTTGATCAATATCCCGGCTTCCACAAAAACTCGTGACTTCTTGCGCCAGGATGCAAGGAAAATCGTCAAATACAACTGAAAACTCTCGAGAACTTCGCGTTCCGTTACGAAGCTTGGAACCGTTATTCTGGGGAATCGTTGGGAAGTGAAAGGGGCAGGGAAGAGAAAAGAAAGAGAGGTCAGGAAATGTTGATCCGCGAGGTGATGAGCCGGGACGTCAAGCTCGTCTCGCCGGAAGATCCGATCGCAAAAGCTGCCAAGGAAATGGCCGAACGGGATTGCGGCGCCCTCCCGGTCGGGGCCGGCGATCGACTCATCGGCATGATCACCGACCGCGACATCGCGCTGCGCGCGGTGGCGCGCGGCAAGGGGCCGGACTGCCCGGTGCGCGAGTGCATGTCGTCGGAGATCAAATATGTCTTTGAGGACGAGACCACCGAGGATGCGGCGCGCAACATGAACACTTTGAAATTGCGCCGGTTGCCGGTCCTCAATCGCGACAAGCGGCTGGTCGGCATCGTGGCGCTTGGCGATCTCGCCTGGAAGGAGCGGAGGCGGCCGGCAATGCGGGGGATTCATCAGGTCCCGCAACCCGCCGCAGACCCCGTCTGACCCCGCAAGGGCCAGCCCGCGCGCGCGGCCTGACCGGGCCGTCGGCGGCGCGCGCGGGGGCGGAACCCCGCTTCGCCTGTCCAGCAGTGTCGGCCGGCAGAAGATCGGGTATCCTGTCGGCTCGGGGGGGAGCGATGGGCAGGCAAGGGACCGGTTCCGTGCCGGCGCGGCGCCGGCGGTGAGCGATCTTTCCGCCTGTGTTGCGGTGGCGATCATGGCCAAGGCCTCGGTCGCCGGCGCGGTCAAGACGCGGCTTGTGCCGCCTTTGACCCCGCAGGAGGCGGCAGCTTTCAACACCTGCTGTCTCGCCGACAGCGCCACCAACATCGCGGCGGCCGCGACGCTGGCGCCGATTCGCGGGTTTGCCGCTTATGATCCGCCTGGCAGCGAGCGGTTCTTCAACGATCTGCTGCCGGACGGTTTTGCCCTGCTGCCGCCAGGCAAACCCGTCGCCGGCTACAGCGGGATCGGGCAGAGCCTCTATCAGGCCGCGCGCGATCTTCTGGCCGCCGGATTTGGCGGCATCTGTCTTGTCAATGCCGACAGTCCGACACTGCCCACCACCATCCTGGCCGACGCTGCCCGCCTCCTGGCGCAACCCGGCGATCGGGTGGTGCTCGGACCCGCGGCTGACGGCGGCTATTACCTGATCGGCTTGAAGCGCCTGCACGCGCGCCTGTTCCGGGGCATCGCGTGGAGCACCGCCAGCGTCTTTGCGCAAACAATCGCCGGCGCCGCCGGGATCGGCCTTGAAGCGGTGGCGCTCAGCGAGTGGTATGATGTCGATGACCGCGCCAGCCTCGCGCTGCTCGGGCGCGAGCGGCTGCTCGGCGACGGCCCTTATCGCGGCGGATTTGCCGCCCCCCGCACGACCGGATTCTTGCGGGACCTCGCCGCGCGCAACCCCGCGCTCCCGCCCGCATGGCCGCAGGACGAATAGCCGCCGGCGCCATCCTGTGGGCCACAGAGCGGCGGCTGTGGCTGCTGCTGGCCGCGCTGCTCGGCGCCGGCGAGGCAGCGGGCCTCGCCGCTCAGACCCGCAACGATCTCCACCTCTTTGTCCTTATCGCCCTGGCTCAGGGCGCGGTCTATGCCGTGGCCGTCGCCCTCCTGGCGCGCGGCCGCGGTGCGCGCCCCAATGCGCGTCCCAATGCGCGCCCTGGGCTGGCGTTTGTTCTCGTCGTTGCGGCAGCGCTGCGGCTCGGACCGCTGCTGGCACCGGTGGCGCTGTCGACCGACATCTACCGCTATGTCTGGGACGGGCGGGTCGCCGCGGCCGGGATCAACCCCTACCGCTATATTCCGACCGATCCGCATCTCCTGCGGCTGCGCGATCCGGTCATCTTCCCACGCATCAACCGCAACAATTACGCGCCGACGATCTATCCGCCGGTAGCGCAGATGCTGTTTCTGCTGGCCCATGCCCTCGGCGGCGGCGTGATGGCGCTGAAGCTCCTGTTTGTCGCACTCGAAGCGGTCGGCATCGCGGCGCTGGTGTTTGTCTTGGACAGGGTCAAAAGGCCGCGCGAGGCCATCCTCATCTATGCCTGGCACCCGCTGCCAATCTGGGAGATCGCCGGCTCGGGTCATGTCGATGCCGCCGTCGTCGCCTTTGTCGGGCTGGCGCTCCTGGCAGCCGTGAGCGGCCGGCGGGCGGGTTCCGGCGCCGCATTGGCGGCGGCGACATTGATAAAATTTCTGCCAGCGGTCATCGCCCCGGCGCTGTGGCGTTGGCGCGACCGGCGTTTTGTCATCGCCTTTATCATGGTCGCCATCGCCGCCTACCTTCCCTACATCGATGTCGGCCGGCGTGTCCTGGGGTTTCTGCCGGGCTACGTCAAGGAGGAGCGGCTCTCCTCGGGCGGCGGTTTCTGGGCGCTCGATCTGGCGCGCCAGGTCGCCGCAGTGCCGGCCACGGCCTACTTTGCCGTGGCGGTGTTGGTGATGGCGGGGCTCGCCCTCGCCGCGCTCCGCCGCCCGCCCGGCGCGCCGGCAAGTCTCTCTTGGGCAATGATCCTGGCGACCGCGGCAACCGTGCTCGCCTCGCCGCATTATCCCTGGTACTTTGTCTGGCTTGTCGCGCTCCTGTCGGTGGCGCCGTGGGGACCGGCGCTATGGCCGACCCTGACCGCTTTTCTGCTCTACTGGGACCCCCGGACCGGTTACATCCCGGGTTGGGTGGAGTTCACGATCTATGGCGGTTTTTTCATATTGGCCGTGGGCGAGCGGGTGGCCCGCCTGAGGGGGAGAGGAGAACGGCATGGCATCCGCAGGGCAGGCTGACGCCGGTGCCGGGGCGCCCGATCCGCGCCGCTATTTTGAGACGGTCGGCGCTCGGCGCGGTCCGGTAGCCGAAGCCGAGCCGGTCTGCCTCTATCTCGAAACCACAAATCGCTGCAACCTGTTGTGCGAGACCTGCCCGCGCACCTTTGCAGCGCTCGAACCCCCGGCCGACATGAGCTGGGCGTTGTTCACCCGGATCGTCGATCAGTTTCCCAGGATCGCTCGCGTCGTGCTGCACGGTGTCGGTGAGCCGATGATGGTCAAATCCCTGCCGCGCATGATCGCCACTCTGAAGGCGCGCGGCAGCTATGTCCTCTTCAACACCAACGGCACCCTGTTGACCGAGAAGAAGGGCCGGGACCTGATCGCCGCCGGTCTCGACGAGTTGCGCGTCTCGCTCGACGCCGCAGAGCCGGCCGCCTTTCGCGCGGTGCGCGGCAAGGATTTTTTTGCCCGCATCGTCAGGAATGTGCGCGCCTTTACGAGGCTGCAAAGGGAGGAAGGGTTTGCCCGCCCGGCGGTTTCGCTGTGGCTGACCGGATTGAAGGAGACGATCGACCAGTTGCCGGCTTTTGTCCGCCTGGCGCACGAGATCGGGGTCGGCGAAGTTTACCTGCAACGCCTCGTCTATTTTCCGCAGGGGCAGGGCTTGGCGCGCGCCGCCTCGGCCCTGTTTGAGGCGCTCAACAGGACGGAAGCGGAGCGCATTGCCGAAGCCGCGGTGCTGGCCAAAAAGTTGGGCATCCGCTTTGACGCCTCGGGCGCCGGCGAACCCGGCGCCAGTCTCAAGCGCCAGCCGGGCGAAGGGCCGTGGTCGCTGTGCCGGCGGCCGTGGAGCCTGATGTATTTCACCGCCCACGGCCGCGCGATCCCCTGCTGCATCGCGCCGTTCTCGATGCGCGGCTATGACGGCTTCACGCTGGGCGACGCGACACAAGAGAGCCTGCGCGCGATCTGGAACGGGCCGCGTTATCAGGACTTCCGCCGCGCCCTCCTCAGCGACAAGCCGCCCGCGGCCTGCGCCTCCTGCGGTGTGCGCTGGAGCCTGTGAAAATGGGCGAGCGGGCGCGCACCGCCGCGGTCATCCCGGTCCTTGACGAAGCGGGGGCGATCGGTACGGTCATCGCCGAGATCCCGCGCACCTGGATTGACGATATCGTCGTCATCGATGGCGGCAGCCGCGACGGTACCGCAGCGGTCGCTGCGGCGGCAGGCGCCCGCGTCGTCATCGAGCGGGAGCGCGGTTATGGCCGCGCCTGCGCGCTTGGCGCCGCGGCAGCCGCGGCGGGCGGCGCCGAAATCCTGGTGTTTCTCGATGGTGATGGCGGCGATCGGCCGGAGATGATCCCCGTTCTCCTGGCGCCGCTCCTTGACGGCAGCGCCGATTTCACGATCGGCTCGCGCACCCGCGGCGCGCGCGAACGCGGCAGCATGGGGCTGCACCAGGTCCTCGCCGGCCGGCTGTTTGGCATCCTCTGCCGCCTCGCTTGCGGGGCGCGCTATAGCGACATGTGCGCCTTTCGGGCGATCCGCGCCGAGGCGCTCCGGCGCCTCCAGATGCGCGAGATGACCTACGGCTGGAACCTTGAAATGCAGGTGCGGGCGGCGCGCACGGGGCTTAGGGTGATCGAGATTCCTGTCCCGTACCGCCGCCGCCTCGCCGGCCGCTCAAAGGTCTCCGGCACCGTTACCGGCACAGTGAAGGCGGGGTTTCGGATCTTCTCCACCTTCGTCCGAATTGCCCGAGAGACCCGCCCCTCACCCCAACCCTCTCCCCGCATGCGGGGAGAGGGAGGGACCCGCTGATCCCCGGATCAAGTCCGGGGAGGAGAGTGAGGGGCAGCCACGGCTCAGGGCCGCGCCGGCCAAGCCGGCTCGTTGTACCCGAGCGGCACCGAGGGACGGGCCCAGCGGGGCGGTGTCTCCGAGAGGCGCACCACCGGCCCCAGGTGGCGCAGCCGGCCCATCGGTGTGTCGCTGTCGATCGACCAGCGCTCGATCTCCTCGGGGGCCAGGTCCTGCGCGACATCGCGCAGGCTGTATTGCGGCACCTCGCCGCGTGCCACCAGCCAGCGCCCGGTCTGTGCCAGGGAGAGGCGCACCAGCCAACTGCCGCCTTCGCGGGCGCGCCGCGCCAGCGCCACCATCGCCCCAAACGCCATGAAATAGCCGGTCAGGTAGTCGATCGCCGAGACGGGATAGAATTGCGGGCCGGGGTTGGCGCCAGGAAAGACTTCGGCCTGGCGGGTGGTGATCCCGCTCACCGTCTGCACTACCGTGTCAAAACCGCGGCGCGAGGCCCACGGTCCCTGGTGGCTGAATGCACACATCGAGATGTAGACGAGGCCGGGGCGCAGCTTGGCAAGCTCCTCCGGCGACAGACCGCGATTGCCGAGCGTACCCGGACGATAGCCCTGCGAGAACACGTCACCCTCGCGCACGAGTTCGCGCAATCGTTCGAGATCCTTTGGCTGGCGCAGATCGAGTTGGGCCGACAGCTTGCCGTGCCCGGTGTCGTATTCCTGATAGCCGATATTGGGCAGATGGGCGGCCGTGATCTTCAGGACATCGGCGCCGTGCTCGGCGAGCGTGCGTGCCGCGGTCGGCCCGGCCAGCACCCGCGTCAGATCGAGAACACGGATGCCGGAGAGCGGGCGGTCGCCGTCCGGCAATTTCTCCGGCGGGGCCTCGTCGATCTTGACGATCTCCAGGAGCGGCAGCGCGGCGATCGCCGCGGTCTGCGGGTGGCGTGCCCATTCGGCCATCGGGCGCACCATGCCGCCGGCCCCGCCGGCGGCCAGGATCGCCTCCTCCAGTTCGAGCGCATCCCAGTCGGCAACCGCGCGCCGTACCGCCTCGCGGTCCTCGGGCACGCTGAGGACCTTGAGCGCCGCCGCGCGATGGTTTGGGAAGTTGGCGTGGATGTAGCTCCAGCGCCCGTTTTTGGCCGGATAGACACCCATCACCGTGTTGCGGTCGGTCGGCACCGGAGCGCCGTCGAGACGCAGATAATGCCCGCTTCTGAGCGAAGCGACGGCCTGGCGCAGATCGACCGCGACCTCCTGCCGCCGGCCGGTACGGATCTGCCACAACTCGGCCGCGGCGAGCCCGGTGGCGGCGAGCGCTGCCGCGCCCGCGGCGCCGATGCGGAACGGCGTCCGCAGAACCGGGTCAGGGCCGCCGGTGAATTCGACGGTGCCCGCCCGATCCTCGGGCCATCCGGCAGTTGGCAGGATCGTGCGCAGGGCGTCGTAGGGCATCCTCGGATCTCCCATCAGATTTCGCGCCGATCATGCCGTGCCGCTCGCGCCAAGGGAATGCCGATCCGCCGGAATGCGCTTGTCCGCACGCAGAGAGTGCCGTAACCCGACACTCGCTCCAGCAAGCGGAGAAGGGCTTTGACGCGGAGAACTCCAGCGCCTCCATGCACCTCCCGCACTCGCGCCGGTCTCGGTTC
>JBOHMF010000222.1:0-7209 GCA_050730055.1 Allostellaceae bacterium | reverse complement strand
GCATTCCGCGCACCGGCCCCTTGTCGGTGTCGGTGCCCGGGATGCTCGCCGGATTGGACGCGATGCACGAGCGGTTTGGCCGCCTGCCGTGGCGCGACCTGTTTGCCGAGGCGATCCGCCTCGCCCGCGAAGGCTTTGCCGCGACCCCGCATTACTGGAATTTCGCCGCCGAGAACCTGGCCGTATTGCGCGCCGACCCGAAGAGCGCCGCGGTGTTTCTGCGGAATGGCGAGGCGCCGCCCTGTGCCACCGCGATCGTCCAGCCCCAGCTCGCCGACACCCTCGAAGAAATCGCCGCCGAGGGCGCGGAAGGATTCTATCGCGGCGCCCTCGCCTGCCGTCTCTCGGCCGGGCTCAACGGCGCCGACGCCTTGGTCTCCGCTGCCGATCTCGCGGCCTTTACCGCCGAGGAGCAGGAGCCGATCGCGATCGATTATCGCGGCTTCACGGTGCTCGAAGCACCGCCCAACTCGACCGGCTTTGTCCTGCTCGAAGAATTGAAGATCGTCGAGCAGTTTGACCTGGCGGGGATGGGCCTCCTGTCGGCCGACGCGATCCACGTCCTGATCGAGGCCAAAAAGCTTGCTTTTGCCGATCGTGAGCGCTGGGGGTCCGACTCACGCACCCTTTCGCCGCCGTTTGAAGAGTTGCTGTCGGCCGATCATGCCGCCCGCCTCGCCCGGCGGATCGCGATGGGCCGCGCGGCGCCGACGCAGATCGCGGCGGCGGCGGATGGCGACACCACCTATTTCTGCACCGCCGACGGCGAGGGGAACGCGGTTTCCGGCATCCAGAGCATCAACAGCGGCTGGGGGTCCGGCGTAACTGCGGGCGATACCGGCGTTCTCTTGAACAACCGCATGGCCTACTGGCATCTCGAACCCGGCCACCCGAACCGGCTGGTGCCGGGCCGGCGCGTGCGCCACACGATGAACCCGCCGATCGTGCTGAAGGACGGCGAACTCTGGTGCGTCTTTGGCACGCCCGGCGCCGACAACCAGGTGCAGGTCAACCTGCAAGTGCTGACGGCGATGATCGATTTTGGTCTTGACCCGCAGCAGGCGGCGGAGTTGTCGCGCTGGGCCTCGAATGTGCCGGGGCAATACGCCAACTGGCCGCATGACGGCCCCGATCATCTGGTGATCGAGCGCCGGGTGCCCGAGGCAGTGCGCGGCGAACTCGCCCGCCGCGGCCACCCGATCGCGACCGTCGGCGATCTCGAAGCCCCGTGCAGCATCGAGATCATCCGCCGCGATGCCGCAACGGGCATGCTGATCGCCGGCTCGGACCCGCGCCGCGACGGCTGGGCCCTGGCGTGGTGATCTTCTTCAGGACGCGGCGACCGCGCGGCGCAACTCTGCCGGCTCGTTGCGGCCGGTTATCTGAAGTCCGGGACGTTTTCTGGAAGGGCGACTCTCATGAAGAATCGAGCGAAAGCCTGGGAAAAATGTTCGGTGTATGGCGAGCAGAGCCTCGCCCTTTTACCCAGCTCTGTAGCATATCTTCGTAAATACGGGACCGGCAGGCTGTACACCTCACGGAAATCTACGACCCATCGCCTATCTTCACTGTCAGTTCCATCTTCTGAAGGAAGCATATAGAGGGTATGTACGCCTCCGCGCAACACGATATTCCAATTTTTTCGGTTCCTCTTATAATGATCATTCACCTGTTCAAATTCAGTAATGCGCATTGCACGAACGACGATGGCACTCGGCGTCTTCTCATTTTCCAGATCACAAGATTGAGTAGCAATCAGTGCATCAATCTCAATTACATCAATCACTCTTTCAGAAGGAAAATCGGCTCGTACTGAGGGAACGAGAAGCCGGCGGATCAGATCGCCCTGAGCTAAGTTGGCACCATTTACTTCTGACCACGCCGACATCGGAGAGTTTCACTCAATCGCCAAGGCCGGCGGGCGGCCGCGATTTATTACCTCGACGTGAACGGGAATCTTCTTCCTCGGTGGAATGGGATCATAGTCCAGTGCTGAGAGAGAAACAAAATCCGATCCACCGTCGATCAGCAAAAATTGGGAGAGTGCAGCGACTGTCAACTGCAATAGTAACTGGCCTTCTCTCCCAGCCGATCCCCCGGTCGGCTGTTCAAAGATGCTCCGTACGAAATCTGTTACGCCGGCTCCGTGCTTGCACTCAAAGCTACGTGCTTCTGAGGTAAACAGCCGGCGCGATGAGATATTTCTCCACGGCGGAAAGCTGTGGACCTCAATTGGCTCTGGATCTGTGATTAGATGTGGCATCAGAAGAAGAGCTCCCGCGCTTTGTCTGTTATTGATGCCTCGAAAATCTTATTTTTTCGGTCTCGTATATCATCAAAAGCGTCCCAAATTTCTGATTCAGGCTGCGGCACAGCAGAAATACGGAACAAATCAATGTCAAAAAGTATTGATGTCACATCCTTAGATATTGGCGGCAACATAGTCAAATTCAGAATGCACATCGCATTCAAATCGTGCTGCGGTAAATACAGCTGCATAAAAAAATTGCTAACTCCCTGTGGCAAGTCAGGAGAAATTTCAGGAATTGTCCTGAAATAATCTTTTAGGTCAGCAATTGGCAACGGTATATTAATCCGATTTATGTAACGGAGCGCAATTCGAGTAATCAGAGGCGGATCGGTCATTTCTCGGTAGCTCGTCCAAAGGCGACGAGTTTCCGAGCTAAGGTCATGCCAATCGATGTATGGCGTCAGCCTGCTAGCAGAAAAACCATCAATGCGAGCTTGAACCGAGCGCTTCCGATCAGACGTAAACGCGATAAAACCGCTTTTGGATGTCTGGGCCGATGCTGCGGGTGCCTCCATTCCCATGACTACGGTGGCTGTGCCTATCTGTAGCTCTGCTACCTGGGGATACTGTGCGTGATGCGCTTTAACAAACTCAGCAAGATGGTCGAAAACGTCAGGCGTCGCCCCTCTCGGCGTCACCCTTATATCCAGGATCGCCTCAGCGATCGGTGCGTTTGGATATGTCACCTCAGCCGTCATGATATTAGATATGGCGATCTCAGCGCTCGCTTCCAGCAATTGGTACGCTTCCTTCAGTTCTCG
Source organism: Allostellaceae bacterium (assembly GCA_050730055.1). Taxonomy (GTDB): domain Bacteria; phylum Pseudomonadota; class Alphaproteobacteria; order ATCC43930; family CGMCC-115725; genus AP-15. Next base: position 4,137 of record JBOHMF010000222.1, on the reverse strand, counting down.
GCAGCAACCGGCCGCAATTCCGCCGCCTCGTTGCGGCCGGCGAGAAAGGATTTGATGTTGCGGGCCGCCTGGCGCAGGCGCTGGCGGTTCTCGACCAGAGCGATGCGGACATAGCCTTCGCCGTGCTCGCCAAAACCGACCCCCGGCGACACTGCGACATTGGCCCGTTCCAGGAGCAGCTTGGAAAACGCGACGCTGCCGAGGGCGCGGAAGCGCGGCGGGATCGGCGCCCAGGCAAACATCGTCGCCGGCGGCGCCGGAACCTCCCAGCCGGCATGGGAGAGACCCTCGATCAACACGTCGCGGCGCGCGCGATAGCGCTCGCGCATCTCGGCGACGCACTCCTGCGGGCCGTTCAAGGCCGCCGCTGCCGCCACCTGGATCGGGGTGAAGGCACCGTAATCGAGATAGGATTTGACCCGCGCCAGGGCCGCGATCAGCCGCGCGTTGCCGACCGCAAAGCCGATGCGCCAGCCCGCCATCGAATAGGTCTTGCTGACCGAGGAGAACTCGACCGCGATCTCGCGCGCGCCCGGGACTTCGAGGATCGAGGGCGGCGGCCGATCGCCAAAATAAAGCTCGGCATAGGCGATGTCGGACAGCACAAAGATCCCGTAGCGACGGCAGAATTCGACGATCTCACCGTAGAAATCGTGATCGACTGCTTGCGCCGTCGGATTGGCCGGAAAGTTGAGGACGATCGCGAGCGGGGGTGCGGTGCTGTTCTCGACGGTTTTTTTCACTTCGGCGAGAAAATCGACCTCGGGCCCGACCGGGACATGGCGCCCGCTCGCTCCCGCCATGACAAAACCAAAGGCATGGATCGGGTAGCACGGGTTTGGCACCAGGACGGTGTCGCCCGGCGTGGTGATCGCCTGCGCGAGATTGGCCAGCCCCTCCTTTGAGCCGAGGGTGACGATGACTTCGCGCTCGGGATCGACCGCGACGCCAAAGCGGCGCGCATAATACTGGGCGCAGGCGCGGCGCAGCCCGGGAATGCCGCGCGACACCGAATAGCGGTGGGTCTTGGGGTCCTGCACCGCCTCGACGAGCTTTTGCACAATGTGCGGCGGTGTCGGACTGTCGGGGTTGCCCATGCCGAGATCGATGACATCGCGCCCCTGGGCGCGCGCCTCCGCCTTCAGCGCGTTGACCTCGGCAAAGACATAGGGGGGAAGACGCTGGATGCGATGAAATTCTTGCGTCATGGCGGCGCGGCAACCTTGGGGCACGGGACGATCCTGTCTTTTAACGGCGCGCGCCGGTTTTGACGAGGGTGATGGCGCGGACTTTACATCGCACCCGCGCCGGGCGAAGCTGCGATACAGATTTGTCGGGGAGGAACGGATGGCCGCAGGGTCCGAGATCGCCGGGGTCAAGGCGCTGTGCTTTGACGTGTTCGGCACCGTTGTCGATTGGCGGTCAAGCCTCATTGCCGAGGCCAAGGCGCTCGGCGCCAGAAAGGGAATCGCGGCCGATTGGGAGAGACTTGTCGTTGCCTGGCGCGCCGGCTACCAGCCGGCGATGAACCGGGTGCGCAACGGCGAACTGCCGTGGACCCCGCTCGATGCGCTTCATCGCATGACCCTCGACCGGCTCCTGGCCGAGCACGAGATCACGGGGCTCGACGAGAGCGACAAGGAGGAACTGAACCTCGGCTGGCATCGCCTGAAAGGATGGCCCGACTCGGTGCCCGGCCTCACCCGTTTGAAGCGCAAATACATCATCGCCACACTGTCAAACGGCAATGTGCGGCTTCTCACAGAGATGGGGAAGTGGGCCGGGCTGCCGTGGGACACGATCCTCTCGGCTGAGATCGTGCACCGCTACAAGCCCGACCCCGCGACCTATCGCTCGGCGATCGAGTTTCTCGGGATGGGCGATCCGGGCGCCGTGATGATGGTCGCCGCGCACAACGGCGATCTCGCTCAGGCCCAAAGCCACGGCATGAAGACCGCCTTTGTCGCGCGCCCCGCCGAGCACGGCCCGGGCCAGACGCGCGACATAAAGCCCGAGCACGACTTTACGATCGTCGCCCGCGACCTTGAGGATCTGGCGGCGCAGATGGAGGCGTGACGTACACTACTCGACGGGTGCTGGATTGAGAGGTGCCGTCCAGGGCTTTCGCGAAATGGTAATAAATCCAGCACTTATTCCTGATGTGGCGTAGTCCTTCCACCTTCCTGAGGTCTTGTCCCGAAATAGAATCCTGTGGCTGATCCCACGAGTGCCACCGTAGGACCAAGAATTAACGTCAAGACATCCTTAAGCTCTTGGAAGTCATGACCTCCGCGGAACATCCATAGAGCCAACATGGCCATAAACACCTCAAAACCGAATATTCCCACCAACGCTAAAGCGAGTGTCCGCCTTGCATCTTCCTGCTTCTCAGGGAGGGTCAGCTTGACCGCGCGAGGGCCTGCGTCTTCCGGCTCCCCGACCTCGCCCAGCGGCTCAGCGGGCGACTCGTTCATCCCCTTAAATCTCGTTCGGATCAGGCGGTTCAGAAAGTGGCGGAATCGGCTCTCGAGGCGGATTCGCCGGGGGACCGTTCGGACGAAAGGGCCGCTCTATCGGTCCCTCTGGTATATCCTCGATTTCGATCTCGATTTCATCGTCGCCGGCCACGCGGTGCGCCCCTAGTGAATTGATCTCGGGGCGATTCTACCTCAGATCGTCGGCCACACAAGTTCTCTGTACTCGTTGCCTTTTCTCAGGAGAATCGTCCATCCGTCGCGCTGCCGCTGCTGTAGGAAAAACTCGTCGGCAATCGCGCGCCGGATAGCCTCCTGCATACTTCTGAATCCTCCCATCGCCTGGATCTCTTCGACGGCCTTTCTCGCTGCCGGAGAGAGGCGGATCGATACGCGTTCCTCGGTTCCGTTCGACATCAGAGGCTCTTCCTCAAGTTAACGACCGGTTAACAGTTGGTGCATTATCGGCGTATCTGCGACGCATTGCCAGCGCTAATTCGGTGCATCTTGAGCGCCAGATTGTCACCGAATAGCTAACAAAAAGGCGACAGAGAGCGTTCCACAGGAGGCTCGAACCACAGCCACTCCACCGCACGGCGGCGATGAACTGGAACCGGCGGCATGCCGCGGCGGTTTGCCGATAAGGCGGCGGCCGATGGCACTGAGCGAATACCGCAGAAAGCGCGACTTTGCGACGACCCCGGAACCCGCGGGCGAACAAACCGTGCGGACAAAGCCGGGACCGCTCGCCTTTATCGTGCAACAGCACCGGGCGCGGCGGCTGCATTACGATTTCCGCCTCGAACTCGACGGCGTCCTTAAAAGCTGGGCGGTGCCAAAGGGACCAAGCCTTGATCCTGGCCAGAAGCGGCTTGCCGTCCGGGTCGAGGATCACCCGCTCGAATACGGCGATTTTGAAGGGGTGATCCCCGCAGGCGAATATGGCGGCGGCGCGGTTCTGCTGTGGGACCGCGGCACCTGGACGCCGGCGGAGCCGGACCCGGCCGCGGCTTATGAGAAGGGCGCGCTCAAATTCCGCCTCGACGGCGAAAAACTGCACGGAAATTGGGCGCTGGTGCGGATGGGCGGCCATGCCCGCGATGAAGGGCGCGAGAACTGGCTCCTGATCAAGGAGCGCGACGCGGATGCGCGGTCCGGCAGCGGCGACACGGTGACGGCGGAGAACCCGGCGAGCGTCGCCACCGGCCGCCGGCTCGATGCGATCGCCGCCGATCGCGACCGGGTCTGGGAATCGGACCGGCCCAAGCGCGCGCCCGCTACGGCGATGGCGGCCTCGCGCGCGGCAACGAGACGTGGAAAGGCCCGAACTGTGACCCCGGAGCAGCAGGAAGGGACGGAGGAAATCGCGGGGGTGCGGCTCACCCATCCCGACCGTGTTCTCTATCCCGAACAGAGCCTCACCAAGCGCGATCTGGCAAATTACTACTGGACAATCCGCGACTGGGCACTGCCGCATCTTGCCGATCGCCCGGTGAGCCTGGTGCGCTGCCCGGAGGGCCGCAATAAGGCGTGTTTTTTTCAGAAACATCTCGGCCGCGGCATGCCCGCGGTCCTTGGCGGGGTCGCGATCATCGAAAAATCAGGAAACGGCATCTACCCGGTCATCGAGAACGTCGCCGGACTCATCGCTCTGGTGCAGATC
>JBOHMF010000221.1:0-7220 GCA_050730055.1 Allostellaceae bacterium | reverse complement strand
GTTCAGCGCGGCGATCTCGGGCCAAGCCTATGCCCGCCACGGCACCACGATGGACACGCGGCTGACCATCATCGACCGCGTCCCGGCCGAGGACCCCCGCGTCTTTCCGCCATCGCCGGGAATGGCCGCCTCACCCTCCGACCTGCTCGCCTGGGTCACCCGCCTCTTCCCGCCGCGCCCGCCGGTCGCCGCCGCCTCCCCGATTTCCGCCCCCCGCGTGTTCCCCCTGCAGGCGCCAAGCGCCGCAAAGCTGAAAGCCTCACCGCCCCCGCCTGCCCCGCGTCCGGCGCCGGTCCCGGCCTTTATCGAACTCGCCTACGAGACCCGCGAGTGGACGCCCGATCCCTCCGCGCGCCTGACCGCGGGCCTCTACGAGGGCTATGCGCTGCAATCCATTCACATTCCCGGCGCGCACCCGCATCCGACCAAGCTCGTGCAATCGGCGGCGATGGCGGCCGTGGCCCCGCCCTGCCCCTCCTACCGGCCGCATCTGCCGCCGCATCTGATCGCCGAGGGCATCCTCTCGAACGCGCAGCTCGAGAGCGTCATCATGGCCGGCGAGGCGCATTCGGGCCATCTCGCCGGCTCCTACACGATCGATAAACCTGGGACACCGTGCTCGCCGCGCCTGCCGACGCCAAGGACGCGGTGCGCTTTCGCCGCGGATGGTTTCTCGGCGATGGCACCGGCGCCGGCAAGGGCCGCCAGGTCGCGGCGATCATCCTCGACAATTGGCTAAGGCCTGCCCCGGCGAAAGCCGGGGGCCACCGCAAGACGCTCTGGATCTCGAAATCCGACAAGCTGATCGAGGATGCCGAGCGCGACTGGACCGCCTTGGGCGGCGCGCGCTCCGCCCTCGTGCCGCTGTCGCGCTTCCGCCAGGGCGCGCCCATCACCCTCGCCGAGGGCATCCTCTTTACGACCTACGCCACCCTGCGCACGCAGGAGCGCGGCGACAAGGCGAGTCGCGTCCAGCAGGTCGTCGATTGGCTGGGACGCGGTTTCGACGGGGTCGTCGTCTTTGATGAGGCGCACGCGATGGCCAATGCCGCCGGAGAGAAGAGCCTGCGCGGCGAGAAGAAACCGTCACTGCAGGGCCAGGCCGGTCTGCGCCTGCAGCACGCGCTGCCCGAGGCGCGCGTCCTCTACGTCTCGGCCACCGGCGCGACCACGGTACAGAACCTCGCCTATGCAACGCGCCTCGGCCTCTGGGGGACCGGTGACTTTCCGTTTGTGACGCGGGCCGAGTTTGTCGCGGCGATGGAGAAGGGCGGCGTCGCCGCGATGGAGGTGCTGGCCCGCGACCTCAAGGCGCTCGGCCTTTATGCCGCGCGTTCGCTGTCCTTTGAGGGCATCGAATACGAGATCGTCGAGCACCGCCTCACGGACGAGCAGGTCCGCATCTACGACGCCTATGCCGACGCCTTCCAGATCATCCACCGCAATCTGAACGCGGCGCTGAAGGCCGCCAACATCACCGGCGAGGGCGGCGCCACCTACAACCGCAACGCCAAATCCGCCGCGCGCTCGATCAGATCCTGCACCGCTTTGGCACCGAGACCGTCGCCGAGGTCACCGGCCGCGCGCGCCGCATCGTGCGGCGGGACGAGCGCCTCTGCGTCGAGACCCGTCCCGCCTCGGCGCATTTCGCCGAGACCAGCGCCTTTATGGACGATGAGAAGCGCATCCTGGTCTTCTCCGACGCCGGCGGCACCGGGCGCAGCTATCACGCCGATCTCGGGTGCAAGAACCAGCGCCTGCGCGTCCATTACCTGCTGGAGCCGGGCTGGAAGGCCGACACCGCGATCCAGGGTCTCGGGCGCTCGAACCGCACCAACCAGAAGCAGCCGCCGGTGTTCCGCCCGATCGCCACCGACGTCAAGGGCGAGAAGCGCTTTCTCTCAACGATCGCGCGGCGTCTCGACACGCTCGGTGCGATCACCCGCGGGCAGCGCCAGACCGGCGGCCAGGGCCTGTTCCGCGCCGACGACAACCTGGAGAGCGCCTACGCCAAGGCGGCACTGCGCCAGTTCTACCAGCTCATCCATGCCGGTCGGGTCGAGGGTTGCTCGCTGACCGCATTCGAGGAGGCGACCGGTCTTGATCTGACCGGCGAGGACGGCTCGCTGAAGGAGGAGCTGCCGCCGATCACGCAGTTCCTCAACCGCATCCTGGCCTTGCGCATCGCTCTGCAGAACACGCTCTTCGCCGTCTTCGAGGACCTGCTCGAAGCACGCATCGAGGCGGCGATCGCCGCTGGCAGCTACGACGTCGGGGTCGAGACCTTGACGGCCGAGAGCTTCTCCGTCGCCGAGCGCACCACCGTCCACACCCACGCGGCGACCGGGGCCGAAACGCGCTGCTACCGGGTGCTGCGCCGCGACCGCAACCGCCCGCTGCCGCTCGCCGACGCCCTCGATCTGGCGCGGGGCACCGGCACTCGCCTCCTCGTCAACGAGCAATCGGGCCGCGCCGCGGTGCAGGTCCCCGCCGCCAGCCTGATGAACGACGACGGCACCATCGCGCCGCGCACGCGGCTGGTCCGCCCGATGGGGCGCGAGACCATCACCCGCGACGAGTTCACCCGCTCGCACTGGCGCGAGGTCACCCGAGAACATTTCGCGCCGCTGTGGGAGGCCGAGTGCACCAAGGTGCCGGAATTCTCCGAGAGCGAATTCCACGTCATCACCGGGCTGCTGCTGCCGATCTGGGACCGGCTGCCCTCCGACAGCCTGCGCGTCTATCGCTTTGCGGCCGACGACGGCGAGCGGGTCATCGGCCGCCTCGTCACGCCCGAGGCCCTCGCCCGGGTTTACGAGGGACTCGGTGTCACCGGCACGCCTAGTCTCTCCCCGGCGGAGGCCTGGAACGCCGTCCGCGAGCGCGGCGCGGTACTCGATCTCGCCGGCGGCCTGCAGGTCCGCCGTGCGCTGGTGATGAACGCCTGGCGCGTCGAGCTGACCGGCTTCTCCGACGGGGCTGTGCCGCAGTTCAAGGCCCTCGGTCTCACCTCCGAGATCATCGCTTGGCGCCTGCGGCTGTTTCTGCCCATCGCCGAGGATGGCGGGCCGGCGCTGCTCGCCACCCTCTTCGAGCGCCACCCGCTGTCGCGCGTCCATGCGCGGGCCGCCACGGCCTGACCGCGAGCCATGCCATGGCCAGCGCCGCCGAGTTGGCGCGCCGCCTCGCGCGCGATGCCGAGGCGCGTGCCTTCCTCGCCCTGCCGCGATCCCCCGAGCCTATGGAACATCCAGCACCTGCTCGCAGCGGTTCTCCCGAGGCTGCACGCCGATTGTTCCGGGCCGGACGTCCGATTTCCGGCACGCCGGCCGAGGCTTATCTGCGCGCCCGCGCCATTTCCGGACCGCTCGACTGGCCCGCCCTGCGCTACCACCCCGCGGTCTGGTATCGCGAGAGCCCCGAGGCGCCATGCTGGGCAGGACCGGCCCTCCTCGCCGCGATCACCAACCGTGACGGCACAATCACCGGCATCCTGCGCACCTGGCTCGACCCGCGTTGTCCGGCGAAAGCCCCGATTGCCGCGCCACGCCGGGCGCTCGGGTATCTGCTCGGCAATGGTGTGCGCTTCGGCGTTCCAATCGACACGCTCGCCGCCGGCGAAGGCATCGAAACCGTGCTTGCGCTCAAATCCGTGCTGCCCTCGCTGCCGATGGTCGCCGGGCTGTCGGCCAACCACCTCGCCGCCCTCGCCTTCCCGCCCACGCTGCGCCGGCTCTATGTCGCGCGCGACAACGACGCGGCCGGCCGCAGGGCGGCAGAACGGTTACGCGAACGGGGGAAGGCTGCCGGCATCGAGGTGCGCGACCTCGTGCCGGTGCACGGCGACTTCAACCTCGACCTGTGCCGTCTCGGTGCTGGAGCCATGTTCGGTCGCCTCGTGCCGCAGCTCGCCCCGGCCGACCGAGTGCGCTTCCTGCCCCGCGATCCCGCCGCCGATGCGGGCGGAGCAACTTGAGCGATCTCTGCCGGGTCGGGCCGGAACGGAAAGCAGATGCCGGTCGTGACGACAGGTTGCCTCGCCTTCCGGACAGGGGCCGCGCCGGCGGCCTTCCCAGCGGGCGATCTGCCGGAGGCAAGGCGGGCCGGCAATGGCGCGCGCCGGACCGGCAGAGAGGCACCCGCCATGACGCACGACGACACCGACCTCCCCGACACCGACCTCCCCGACACCGATCCCGACCGCGAACCGCATGAGGCTTCGCCGACCGCGCATCTGCTCGCCGAACTCGCCCTCTACGGCCACCGCCCCGGCACGGACGAACCCGACCCGCGGCCGCCCAGGTCCAGCTCAACGCGGCGGTCGAGGCGCTCGGCACAATGCTGACCGGCACCCGCCTCGAGGACGATCTCGCCGATCTCCTCTGGTCTTTCGTCAACCTCTTCCACCGCAAGATCGACCGCCTCGAAGCCGAACTCGATCACAACGAGCAGGCGCAGAAGCGCAGCCAGACCGAACAGGACGGCTCCGAGGTCAAGTCCGTCGAACTCGAACGCCTGATCGCCGAGGGCCAGAGCCTGATCGAGCGGCGCAACGCCTTCGAGTTCTTCCGCGACCACACGGCCGAGCTGTTCGAGATTGAGACCACCTCGACCTGGCGCCCGCGCGCCGGCTCGATGGTCAGCCATCGCACTCTGACCGCGGCGATGATCGACAGCCGCGACTTTCTCGCCGCCCGCCGCCGCGCCGATGCGCAAGTGCTGGCCCCTCCCGGCCCGCGCATCGCCTTCACCGGCGGCGCCGAGTGCAACGATCACGAGCGCATCTGGGCGGTGCTCGACAAGGTGCGCGCCAAGCATCCTGACATGGTGCTGCTTGTCAATCGGCGCGCAATCGGGGTTCTTCCGCATTTTCGGTGCAAGCAGGGCGCGATCGGAGTTTGTCCGGGCTCGGAGGCTGCGATCAGGCGGCGTGAAGAACGCGGCTGCGCAGAAGGTCGAATTTGGCCCGGCCGTACATGGTGCGCTTCAGCATCTTGAGGCGGTTGATCTGGCCTTCGATGGGGCCGTTACTCCACGGCTGCGAGATCACCGACAATCCCGGTGACAAAACCACGCAATGCCGTGGGGCGCGCCGCTGTCAACCACGTCTCGAATGCTGCCGCATCGCGCTCGCGCAGGCTCCGATGGAATTCCTTGACGTCCCCCGCCGCGGCGCGGATCTCGGGTGCGAGAGCGCGCAGCGTGTCGACAAACTGCCGGTCGGCGCGCGTCAGCCTCTCGGTGGGCGTGGTGAGCAGGCGCGCCGCGCGTCGGCTCGAGGGCACCCGCCACGACGGCAGCGGGCATTTGCGGTCTCTGGCGGCGGCATCGAGAGCACGGCGCCGGATGGCCCCCGCCGGACGATGTCGTACCCGCCCGCAAACCCCTGATCGCACAATTCGCGCCACAGTTGGGCGCTGTTGCGGCACCCCTCGGCCCAGCGCCGCTCCACATATCCGAGAGGCCGGTCGAGCGCGCTGCGTCCGGGAGCGCTGCGTCCGGGAGCGCGGCGGTACACGGTCGCCTCGCCGGCCTGCCGCCCGGCGGCACGCCGCTGGCTGCGGGCCGAGCCGGACGGCTCTACGCAGCGCGCGGGAGTGCCGCTCGAGCGCCTGGCGCAGCGCATCGGAGGCATTCACCATCAGGTGCCAGCGATCGGCGACCTGGACCGCCTGCGGCGCTCCGGTGCGGATGCCCTCGGCGTAAGCCCCGGCGCGCTCGCGCGGATCAGCCGCAGCAGCGTATCGCCACTGACCGGCATCGCCAGCCTTCCGGCCAGTCTCGACCCCGGCTCGCCGCCGAGGGCAAGGCCGATCTGCTGCTGGACCTCGCGCAACCGCAGGGTGCGCCTCGCTTTGGGCCGCGTGAGGGCCAGGCGCTCGGCGAAGATGCGGCGCCGGCTCGCCGGCTGGCTGCCGCTGGCGGGCTGACGCCCGCCCGCAACCGCCGCTCCTGAGAGAACCTCAGTCGCCCGGCTCGTCGAGGGTAAAGCCGATCTTGAGAACCACTTGATAATGCTGGATCTTATCGTCTTCGATATGACCGCGCATCTGGATCACCTCAAACCAGCGCAGATGGTGCAAAGTGCGGGACGCGCGGGACACTGCGCTCTGGATTGCGTCGTCGAGGCTTTTCTCCGACGAGCCGGCGACTTCGATGATGCGGTAGATATGGTCGTCCATGGCCACCCTCCGAGATGCGCGGGCTTTTCGCGCCCGGCTTGCCAAATCTAATCCAAATCCCGGCGGTGCGCCGCCAACCGGCCGCAGAAATTTGCCGGTGACGGCTCCGCTCCGCAACCAAGCCCCGATTCCTCGCTTCCTTGAAAGGGGCGGAAAAAAGGCCATTTCTCAGCCATATCGGGCAAGGATATCGCTGACAGCGGCGTGAGCCGCAGGATCAGACCTGTCGCGAACGTCAGGGAGGTGTCTGTCGCCATTGATAAAACCCGAGGAGTAGTGATGTCCAAGATCCCGCAGGGCGAATGGAATGCCATCGCGGCGCGGCACACCCGCGGCGAGACGATCGCCAGGATTGCCTACGACTACGGCTGCACGGCTCCGGCCATCCATTACATTCTGAAGCGCCAAAAGGAACGGGCGCAGCCCGGGCTGGCGAGCGTGGCAGCGGCGCCGGACATGGGCGGACCCTCGCCGCGGCCGTTGGTGGAACTGCGGCCCGCGGCGGAGGTCCGCGCCAGCGAGCCGCGCCGGGAGGGCGCACCCGCCCTCATTCCCGGACCATTTCTCGTGCCGCCTGCCGACGCGCGACATCCGGAGGAGCCGCGGCCCGAGCGCGCCGCCGGACCATGGCTTGAAGCGCGGGTGCCCCCGGCGCGCGGCAACGCGCTGGCAGCGGGCTTTGATGCCGAGTTGCAAAATCAGATCGAGGAGTCGATCGCGGCGTTCCGCGCCAATCTGAATGCGGCGCTGGCCGACCGCTCGCCGCTGCGGCGCGCGGAGTTGCGGGCGGCGGCCTCGGATCTGATGCGAATGACGGCGCGCACGATGATCGTGCTCGATCGGCTGAGCGCCGGCCATGAGCGGGCTGGAGCCCCCGCCCCCGATTATCCGCGCCCCGCGCACGCCCGCTGAGTGTCCGTTCGGAGACTTTATCAAGCATTGCAGAGCTTGCGCAGCATGAGCCGGATCGAGGCCAATTTGAGGAACGCGAGGGCGTTGTGATTGCGGTTCTCCCAATCCTTGGCGAGTCTGCGGCAG
>JBOHMF010000220.1:0-7229 GCA_050730055.1 Allostellaceae bacterium | reverse complement strand
GGTCAGGACCGCTGCGATCGCCGCCGCCCGTGCCGCGATCGTCGGCGGCAAGGCGGGCGGCGGGATCGGCTGCGCGCGTGCCGCCGCGCCGGCCAGCATGAGGTGCGAACGGCCGGTGAATATGACCTGCGCACCCTTGTCAAGAATGCGGAAACCTTGCGCCTCCACGGTGCCCCAAGGACCCCGCCCGCTGACCGGATCATGACCTTCTGCCGAATCATCGGTGAAATCGACGTGGGCGCCGTCGGTCAGAAAGCGCGTGCCGTCCCCGCGGGTGATCACAACCTGGCGAAAGAGATCCAAAAGCTTCGCCTGTGATTGATAGACCCCGGTCGCGGCGGTGATGACGACCCTGCCGTGGCGCGGCATCATCGCGGCGTGCGGCCGGGTGAGCGATACCAGATCGGTATGGTCCGGCACCTGGCGGGCGATCGCCGCAGTCAGGACATAGGGGCGGTTCTGCCGGTCGAGGCCGGCATAACGCGGATCGACCATCTTCAATTCGCGCGCCTCGCGCAGATCGATCGCGGCAAGGCCGACGCGCACGCTCTCAAACAGCGCCGCCAGCCGCGGCCAGGCGGCGACAAGCAGCAACAGCGCCAACCCGACCGCCGGCAGCAGCAGCTTCAGCCGCGCAACGCGCCGGCTGTAGGGATCGCCGGCCGGTCTCCGCATCCCGACACCCGAGGGCCGGAGCGTCCTCAACGGGCGCGCCGCCGCCGGACGCAGGGGCCGCGCGCTGCTCATGCCACTCCGGCGCGCAGGCAGTCGTGCATGTGCAGAAAGCCGATGGGCCGCTCCTCGTCATCGACCACAAACAGCGAGGTGATCGCAAAACGGTTCATCAGCCCCAGGGCTTCCGCGGCCAGGGCAGAAGCGGCGACGGTCTTGGGACCCAGCCGCATGACCGCGGCAACCGTGCGCGACAACAGGTCCGCATACATGTGCCGGCGCAGATCGCCGTCGGTGATGACCCCGATCAGCCGCCCCTCGGCATCGCAGGCGCCGACAACGCCAAAGCTCTTCGCGGTCATCACCAGGATCGCCTCGGACATCGGATCGTCCGGCCGGACGAGCGGGATCGCGGCGCCGGCGTGCATGATCTCGGCGACGCGGATGAGGCGGCGGCCGAGCTTGCCGCCCGGATGAAACAGCCGGAAGTCGGCTCTGGTGAAACCCTTGCGTTCCAATAGCGCGATCGCCAGCGCATCGCCGAGCGCCATCATCATCGTCGTCGAGGTGGTCGGCGCCAACCCCATCGGGCAACCTTCGGCCGCCTCCGGCAGGCGCAGCACGATGTCGGCGGCGCCGGCAAGCGCCGAGCGCGGGCCGCCGGTAATCGCGACCAGCGGGATCTTGAACCGGCGCGAATAGGCGATGATGTCGGCCAGTTCGGCGCTCTCGCCGGAATAGGACAGGGCGAGAATGGCATCGCCCGGCCCGATCATGCCGAGATCGCCGTGACCGGCTTCCGCAGCGTGGACAAACTGGGCCGGTGCGCCGGTCGAGGCCAGGGTGGCGGCAAGCTTGCGGCCGACATGGCCGCTCTTGCCGATGCCGGTGACAACGATGCGGCCGCGGGCCTGCGAGAACAGATCAACCGCGGCGGCGAAGGTTGCGTCGAGAGCCTCGGCGAGGCTTTCCAGCCCCTTCATCTCCGCCACGATCACGCGCCGGCCGACGGCGAGATCGCCGCTCTTTGGCACGGCCTGGGACGGTGCAGGCTCAGCCATCGCTGCGGCCCCAGCTTCGCTCACGGCGGGAGCGCCCTGCGCGGCGCGCGCGGATCACGACAGAAAACAACGGCAAAAATCCCCCTCTCCGACCCGGCCGCCCTGCGATATCGGGGCGGCGCGCCTGGGCAGGATCGCGTGGGTTCGTCCCCAAATGCTTTTTACGCGCTTTTCCCTTCTCCTCTCCCCGCTCGCGGAGGGAGAAGAGAAAACAGGGCGGCGTGGCTTTGCGGACCAGCCCGGTGAAGCCTGCCTAATGGGCGAAGATGTCTTGCTCCGCCCAGCCGCCGAGATCAAGCCTCACGCGATGGGGCAGAAAGGAAAAGCAGGCGCGGGCCAAATCGGTGCGGCCCTCGCGCAGGAGGATCGCATCGAGCCGGGAGCGCAGAGCGTGCAGATGCAGCACGTCGGCGGCGGCGTAGCGCAACTGCTCTTCGGACAGCTCGGGCGCGCCCCAATCCGAACTCTGCTGCTGCTTTGACAGATCGATGCCGAGCAGGTCCTTGCACAGGTCGCGCAGCCCATGCCGGTCGGTAAAGGTGCGTGCCAGGCGCGAGGCGATCTTTGTGCAGTAGATCGGCGCCGCCATGACCCCGAGATAATGGTCGAGCATCGCCAGGTCAAACCGGGCGAAATGAAACAGCTTGATGATGTCGGGATCGGCCAGGAGGCGTTTGAGGCGCGGCGCCGCATAGCCGTCCTGGGACAACTGCACGAGATGCGCCTCGCCGTCGCCGGCCGAAAGCTGCACCAGGCACAGGCGGTCGCGATGCGGGTTGAGACCCATCGTCTCGGTATCGATGGCGACCACCGATCCGAAATCGATGCCCGCGGGCAGATCGCCGCGATGCAGGTGGTAATTCATTTGCGGCCGCGAATCGCCGTGGTGCGGTGTGGTGCCCAGGAGAAGACTCGAACTTCCACGAGCTCTCGCTCACTAGAACCTGAATCTAGCGCGTCTGCCAATTCCGCCACCTGGGCCCTCAGGAGGGCGGGAGATAATTCCACCTCCCGCCGATGTCAACCGGCTCGCTGCGCGCCGGGCGGAAAACCGCGATGCCCGCGCCGCTTCCGGGACAGGGCCGGAGCGGGCGCTCACCGCGCCGCCGGCACGTGAAAGGTGCCTTCGACTTCGAGGATGTCATCGTCGTTGAGCCGGTGAACCTCGACGATGGTGCGCGGCGGATAGGGACCCTCGCCCCAAAGCTCTCGCTGCACCGCGTTGACGATCGGCCGATACCGGACCATGTCCGTGGTATAGACGACGATCCGCAGGCAGTCTTGCAGCCTCGCCCCCCGGCTTTTGGCGATGTGCCGCATGTTGAGAAAGGCTTGACGGATGCGCGCTTCGGCCCCCTCGACCAGTGCGTTGGTCGCCGGATCGAGGCCGCGCATGCCGGCGATGTAAAGCGTCCCTGTCGCCGTGTCGAGCGCTGCCGGGGTCCAGGGGCCGGTCGGTTCGATCGAACCCGGCGGCGCGATCGGCAACACCGCCGGCGATCCTTGCCCTGCTGTCATGGGACAAGGATATTGCCCGAGCCTGCGGCTTTTGCTAAGGCCCGCAAGGGGCGCCGAAGGACGGCCACGAGGGGCGGCGCGCCGCGGGAGAGACCATGAGACATCGCCGCGCCGCGGTGCTTGGCGGATCGGGCTTTATCGGGCGCTATATCGTCAAGCGCCTAGCGGCGCAGGGCGTGGTCGTCACCGTCGGCTGCCGCCACGCCGAGGAAGCCAGATTCCTCCAACCGATGGGCAATGTCGGCCAGATTGCGGTTATCAATCTGTCGATCGGCGACGAGGCGCTGCTGCCCGACTTTCTCGCCGGCAACGACGCGCTGGTGAACTGTGCCGGCATCCTCTACGAGCGGGGCGCGCAGCGTTTTGATCTTGTCCATCATTCGGGGCCGGCGCGGCTCGCCCGGCTCGCCCGCGAGGCCGGGGTCGAGCGGCTCGTCCATCTCTCGGCACTGGGCGCCGATCCGCGCTCGCCCTCGGCTTATGCGCGCAGCAAGGCGGCCGGCGAGCAGGCGGTGCGCGACGCCTTTCCGACCGCCTCGATCCTGCGCCCCTCGGTCGTGTTCGGTCCCGAGGACCAGTTTTTCAACCGCTTGGCCATGATGGCGATGATCGCGCCGGCACTGCCGCTGATCGGCGGCGGTCATACCCGCTTTCAGCCGGTCTATGTCGGCGATGTCGCCGAGGCCGCCATCCGCGCTCTGAGCGAGCCGGCGGCGGCCGGACGCACCTACGAGCTGGGTGGCCCAAAGGTCTATACCTTTCGCGAGCTGGTCGAACTGCTGCTGGCCGAGGTTCGACGCCGGCGCCTGCTCATCGATCTGCCCTTTGGCCTTGCCGAATTTCAGGCGCGACTCCTGTCGCTGCTGCCGGCGCCGCCCCTGACCCCCGATCAGGTCGAGCTTCTGAAGCGCGACAACATCGTCTCCGCCGGGGCGATGACATTCGAGACCCTCGGCATCGCGCCGACCCCGCTGGAGGCGATTCTGCCGACCTATCTCGATCGCTTTCGTCGCGGCGGGTGGTACGAGCGGGATCGCGGCTGAGAGTGCGGCTTTCGCCGCAGCGCCGCTTCCGCTACGCTCAGGCCGCAGCAGAAAACCAAACCCCTCGTTTGGCGGCGGGAATCGGCCCGCCACCCTGTCCCGATCGGAGGCGGCCGATGACCACGGGTCTCGAAAACACGCTCGATATGGAACTCGCATCCGGCCATGTCACAATCGCGATGCGGCCCGATCTGGCGCCCGATCACTGCGCCCAGATCAAGCGGCTGGCGCGCAGCGGGTTTTATGACGGGCTCGCGTTTCACCGCGTCATCGCCGGGTTTATGGCCCAGACCGGCGACCCGCGCGGCAACGGCACCGGCGGCTCGGGCAACCGCTTGAAGGCCGAGTTCTCAAGCGAGAAGCACCTGCGCGGCACCGTCTCGATGGCCCGCGCCGCCGACCCGAACAGCGCCGACAGCCAGTTCTTCATCATGTTCGCGCCCGAACCCTCGCTCGATGGCAAGTACACGATCTGGGGTCAGGTCACCTCCGGAATGGAGCATATCGACGCCATCAAAAAGGGCGAATCGGCCAGAAACGGCGCGGTCGCCAACCCTGACCACATCGTCAGCCTGCGGGTTGCCGCCGATATCGAGCCGGCGAACACGAACCCGTGACATCCGCCGCGCCGCGGCATGAGGACGAGGAGGCGCCGCGACGGTCCGCTGCTCGCGCGGGGGTCCCAAGGCTGTCCCGCTGGTTGTCCGCGCTTGCCGTCTATCGCCAGCCGCGGCTCGTGGCCATTCTACTGATGGGGTTTTCGAGCGGTCTGCCGCTGGCGCTGACCTTTGGAACATTCTCCTTCTGGCTGGCCGAGCTTGGCGTGTCGCTGACCGCGATCGGCCTCTTCGGATTGGTCCACACGCCTTACAGCTTCAAGTTTCTGTGGTCGCCGCTGATCGACCGGCTGCCGCTCCCGATTCTGACGGCGCGGTTGGGGCGGCGGCGCAGTTGGGCGCTCCTGATCCAGCTCCTGCTCGCCGCGGCGATCCTCGCACTCGGCACCACCGATCCGCGCCGCGATCCCGCGATGACCGCGTTGGCGGCGTTCTGTGTCGCCTTTCTCTCGGCCAGCCAGGATATCGTCATCGACGCCTATCGCATCGAACTGCTGCGGCCGGAGGAACAGGGCGCCGGCGCCGCCGCGACGCAGTGGGGCTATCGCTTTGGCATGCTCGCCTCGGGGGCCGGCGCGCTCTATGCCGCCACTTTTGGCGGCTGGCGCTTTGCCTATGCGCTGATGGCCGCGCTGATGGGGGTCGGCATGGTCACGGTCTTGCTGACGCCCGAACCCGGCGGCGCGCCGGCGTCCGCGCCGCTGCTTGGCCGGACCGCGGCGGAGCGCATCAGAGTCTGGCTGGGCCGCGCGGTCGCCGCTCCTTTTCGCGATCTGTTTGCCCGCGCCGGAGCGGTCCAGTTGGCCGCGATCCTGCTGTTCATCGTGCTGTACAAATTCGGCGATGCGCTCGCCGGCTCGATGGCCAACCCGCTCTATGTCGCGCTCGGCTTCACCAAGATCGAGGTGGCGACGATCTCAAAGGTCTATGGCGTCCTCGCCACCCTCGGCGGGGTGGCGCTCGGCGGCGTTCTGGTGGCGCGGCTCGGGGTCTTTCGCGCACTCCTTCTGTGCGGCGGGTTGCAGGCGCTGTCAAACCTGATGTACGCGGTGCAGGCATGGGCGGGTCACGCGGTCGCGATCCTGACGGTGGCGATCAGCGCCGAGAACCTGACCGGCGGAATGGCGTCGGCCGCCTTTGTCGCCTATCTCTCGATGCTGTGCAGCCAGGACTTCACCGCGACCCAGTACGCGCTGCTGTCCTCGCTGGCGACGATCGGACTCAATGTACTCGCCGCCTCGGGCGGGGCGATGGCCCAGGCGCTTGGCTGGGTCCCGTTCTTTATCGTGAGCACGGCGGTCTGCCTGCCCGGTCTCGCCCTGCTGGTCTGGCTGATGCGCGGCGGCGCGGCGCTGCCGCTGCCCGCCCGCGTCGATCTCGCCGGCTGAGCAACATTTCGTCGGTTAGTACACACTCGGGTTTGGCGCTCGCAGTTCATATCGGCAATTGCCTTGTGAATGGCACGCTCGAGATGATCGGGATCGGAGCAGGTCTGGTGAGCGAGACAGTGACGCTTGAGGTCGCGCCAGGATCGCTCGATGTCGTTCAGTTCCGGCGCGTATTTTGGCAGCCCTTCGAGGGTCAGCCAAGGGCGCGCGGCGAGCGCCGCCCGCGAGGCTTTGCTGATATGGATCGGGCCGTTGTCGAGAACGAGGATGATCGGCTTCCAGGGCCGACGCGGGCATCGCCCATAAGCGGCATCGAGCCGGCCCAGCAACGCGATGAAGTCGCAACTGCGCTTGGTGGGGCTGGTGTTGACGATCACTCTGCGGCGGGCGACATCAAGGACGCCGAGCATCGCCCGCTTGTGCGACCGCCCCGGCGCCGGGACCCGCAGATCCTCGCCCCGCTTGGCCCAGGCGTGAGCGAGATAGGGATGGGTGAGCGCCTCCGCCTCGTCGCCAAACAGCAACGTGATGTCGCCGGCTTCGGCCTGTTGTTTCAACAAGCGCAGGCGCAAGCCGGAGCGGTCAACCGCGTCGGCATCCTGCCGTCCCTTCAGCGTGTGCCGGGGTCGTCGCCAGACGAACCCCCCTTTTTCAGCACCACGCTGAGCCGCGATTTTGAGAGGCGCGCGCCGCTGCGCCGTTCGATCTCGTCCTGCAGACGCGGCAGGGTCCAGTGCGGCCGCTCCGCAACTTCGGGCGCCAAGACCTGTTCGATCACCGACAAGGCCGCCCGCTCCTTGGCCGCGGCGGGACCCGGCGCCTTGCGGGCGCGTAATCCCGCAACTCCCTTGCGGCCAAAAATCCACCGCCAATGCCGCACGCTGTCCGTGCGCACGCAAAACGCCGCGGCGATCCGCGCGCTGGTCCATC
>JBOHMF010000219.1:0-7237 GCA_050730055.1 Allostellaceae bacterium | reverse complement strand
CGGCAAAAGCGGCCGGCACCGCGGCGGGAGCGGCCGGCACCGCGGCTTCGCCGGTCGCGCAGAGCTCGTCATGGCTGTCGAGGCGCAGGGCGAGACCTTCGGCACTCTCTTCGGCGCTGACAGCGGCGAGATCGCCGTCATAGACCGGCTTCAAAAAGCGGCACAGGGCGGTGCCGCGTTCAAGCCAGGCCCGGCCCCAGCGCAGGACCGGCAGATGGGTCATGTAGCCGTAGACATCGACGCCGGGCACCAGCCCGCCGCGAAAGCCAAAGCGGCGCGCGACCGCATCCTCGTGGATCTTGTTCTCCGAGAGGCTCGCGGCGTTGTAAGCCTCGACGCTGTAGCGGAGTTCGGTCATGGCGTGCCCTCGCGGCGCGTGGTCTTGCTGCGTGAGGCTTGCACTCGCGGCCCCGCTTCGCAATCCTTTCCTCCGCAAGCGAGCGAGCCGAGGCCGTCATGAACCCCAACCTTCCCGAATATGCGCTCTATGCGATCCGCTACGCCCGGCGTGAGGCGCGCCGAGCCGATCATTTCATCGGCGGCGACCCGCATGACGGGCCGATGCCGATGGACTATTTTGTCTGGGTCGCGGTGGCGCCGGAGCGCGCCGTCGTCATCGACAGCGGCTTTACCGCCGAGGTCGCGGCGGCGCGCGGGCGCGAGTTTCTGCGCTGCCCGATCGAGTCGCTATCGCTCGTCGGCGTCAACGGCAATGAAGTCAAGGACGTGATCCTGACCCACATGCACTACGACCATGTCGGCAACTTCCATCGCTTTCCAAAGGCCCGGTTTCATTTGCAGGAAAAGGAGCTCGCCTATACGACCGGGCGCCATATGCGCCACCCGTTTCTCGCCCGCTCGTTTGAGATCGAGGATGTCGTGGGGATCGTGCGGCTCAACTTCGCCCGCCGCGTCGCGCTTTACGACGGGTCGGCCGAACTGTTTCCTGGGATCACGCTCCACCCGGTCGGCGGCCACACGCCGGGGATGCAGTTTGTCCGCGTCCACACAACGCGGGGCTGGGTCGTGCTCGCTTCCGATGTCACCCATTATTACGAGAACATGGAGAGCGGCCGGCCCTTCACCGCCGCCTTTCACATCGGCGACATGCTCGACGCCTATGATGCGCTCCACGCCGCGGCGCCTTCGCCGGCGCATATCGTGCCGGGCCATGATCCGCTGGTGCTGCGCCGCTACCCGGCGCCCAGCCCCGATCTCGAAGGGATCGTCGCCCGCCTCGACGTGATGCCGCGGGAATAGCCCCAAGCCGGAGATCTGCGATGCGCTTCCTGATCGCGATGATGAAGCACGAGACCAACACCTTCTCGCCGGTGCCGACGCCGCTCGCCCGCTTTGGCAATGGGCCGGGACCGCTTTATGGCGAGGACGCGGTGCACGCCTTTGCCGGCACCGGCACCGGGCTTGGCGCCTATCTCGATCTCGCCCGCCGCGAGAATGCCGAGATCGTGCTGCCGATCGCCGCCGGCGCGCCGCCCTCGGGTCCCGTCGAGGACGGCGCCTATACGCACATCGCCGACACCATCTGCAACGCGGTCGAAAAGGGCGGGTTTGACGGCATCCTCCTCGACCTGCACGGCGCGATGGTGACGCAGAGCCTGGAGGACGGCGAGGGCGCGCTCCTGGAACGCATCCGCGCGATCGATGCGAGGACGCCGATCGCGGTTGCCTACGACATGCACGCCAATCTTTATGACGCGATGATCGCCAATGCGACCGTCGTCGCCGGCTATCGCACCTATCCGCATATTGACACCTACGAGACCGCCGAGCGCGCGGGCGAAATCCTGTTGCGGGCGATCCGCGGCACGGTGCGGCCGGTGATGGCCTGGGGTAATGTCCCGATGCTGCCGCATGTCATGCGCCAGGGCACCGACGACCATCCGAACAAGGCGTTGCAAGAGCGCGTTGCCGCGATGAGCGGCGAGGGGGCGCTGGCGGCAAGTCTCTTTACCGGTTTTCCGCACGCCGACATCAGGAACACCGGTCTGTCCGCGGTCATCGTCGCCGATGGCGACCCCGCGCTGGCCGAGCGGCTGCGCGACGATCTGCTGCGGCAGGCCTGGGACGAGCGCGAAGCCTTTGTCTACCAGATCGAGCCGCTTGCCCAATCGGTCGCGCGCGCCAAGGCGATGCCGCGACCGGCGGCGGAAGAAGGGCCGATCGTGCTGCTCGACCATTACGACAACTGCGCCTCGGGCGGGACGATGGATACGACCGTGGTGCTGGCCGAGATCCTGCGCCAGGGTCTCGAAGATGCCGCCACCTTTGCAATTTACGACCCGCAAGCGGTCCAGGAAGCGATCAGGGCCGGTATCGGCGCGCGCGTCACGCTGTCGATCGGCGGCAAGTTCAAGATGCCGGCGATCCCGCGCGAAAGCCCGCCGCTCACCGTGACCGGGACAGTCAAGACGATCTCGCAGGGGCGCTATCGCAATCGCGGGCCGATGGCGCGCGGTCTGTTGATGGAGATGGGGCCGGCGGTCGTGCTCGACACCGGAGCGGTCGAGATCGCGCTGATCTCGCGTCATGTCGAGCCGTCCGACATCAATTGCCTGTTGTCGCTTGGCATCGATCCGATGCAGAAGCGCTATGTGATGCTGAAGAGCCGCGTCCACTGGCGCGCCGGGCTTGGCAAATATGCGAAGGCGATTGTCGATTGCGCCGGGGTCGGGGTGTGCACCTCCGATTACGGGGAGTTGAACTTCCGCCACGTGCGCCGGCCGATCTACCCGCTCGATCTCGTCAATCGCTGATCCCCTCGCCATTGCCGGGGTGCGGTCAAGGCGGTTAGGCTAGCCGCCTGAGACCGGCACCCGCCTGGAGGAAAACATGGACGCAGCCAGCCTGATCGAAGCCGACCGGCGCTATATCGTGCACCCGCTGCATCATCCCGACGACCACAAGGCGCCGCTTGTCATCGTCGAGGGCAAGGGGGCGATGCTGCGCGACGCCGAGGGGCGCGAATTCATCGACGGGCTGGCGGGGCTGTGGAACGTCAATATCGGCCACGGCCGCGCCGAACTGGCTGAAGCGGCGGCCGCGCAGATGAAAAAGATCGCCTTTGCCTCGGCCTATATCGGCGCCACGAATGAGCCGGCGATCCGCCTCGGCGAAAAGATCGTCCGACACGCCTACAGCAACTCCGCCGCGGTCTATTATACGACCGCCGGCGCCGAATCAAATGATTCGGCATTCAAGACCGCGCGCTACTACTGGAAGGTCAACGACAAGCCCGATAAGGTCAAGATCATCTCGCGCATCCACGCCTATCACGGAGTATCGATGGCGGCGATGAGCGCGACCGGCATGGCCGCCTATCACAAGATGTTCGGGCCGCTGGTGCCCGGCTTTATCCAGGTCGCGCCGCCCTACCCCTATCGCTGGCAGGGCAACGAGGAAGCCGGGATCGGCGCCGCCGACGCGGTCGAAAAGGCGATCCTCGCCGAAGGGCCGGAGACGGTGGCCGCGGTCATTGCCGAGCCGGTCATGGGCGCGGGCGGGGTCATCGTTCCGCCGCCGTCCTACTTCCCGCGGCTGCGCGAGATTTGCGACCAGTACCAGGTGCTGCTGATCGCCGATGAGGTCATCACCGGCTTTGGCCGCACCGGCAAATGGTTTGCTCTCGGCCATTGGGGGATCGAGCCGGATCTCGTCTCCTTTGCCAAGGGCGTCACCAGCGGCTATCTGCCACTCGGCGGGATCATCGTGTCAAAAGACGTGCACCGGGCGATCGAGAGTGCGCCCCCCGATCGCAAATTCATGCACGCGGCGACCTATTCCGGCCATCCGGTGTGCTGCGCGGTCGGCCTCAGCAATGTCGAGATCATCGAGAACGATCATCTCGTCGAGCGCGCCGCGATCATGGGCCGCCGTCTTCTCGCCGGGCTCGAGACCCTGCGCGATCTGCCCAATGTCGGCGAGGTGCGCGGTCTCGGCATGATGAGCGCCGTCGAACTGGTCGCCGACCGCGCGACCAAGGCGCCGGCCTTGGGTCTTGGCGCGCGCGTCGTGCGCGAGGCGTTTGCGCGTGGGCTTCTGCCGCGCAACCGTGCGGGCAGCGCCGATCCGCCGGTCGGCGACACGATCTGTCTCGCTCCGCCTCTGATGACGCCGGAGGAGACGATCGACCGCATTCCCCAAATTCTGCGCGAGGCGATCGTCTCCGCCAGCAAATGACCGCGCGCACGATCGGGATTGTCGTCGAGGGCGCGACCGGGCGGCTCGGCCGGACACAGCATCTGCGGGCGTTGACGGCGATCCGCGGCGCCGGCGGTCTCGTCCTGGCCAATGGCGATCGCCTGGTGCCCGATCCGCTGCTGCTCGGCCGCGACCCCCAGCGGCTCGCCGCGCTGGCCGCGAAAGAGGGCGGTCTCGAATGGAGCACCGACCGCGCGGCTTGTCTCGCCGACCCGGCAATCGCGATCTACTTTGACGCCGCGGCGACCGGCGGGCGGGCGGCGCGGGTCGGGGCGGCGATCGCCGCCAGGAAGCACGTCTATGTCGAAAAGCCGCTCGCCGGGAGCCTCGCCGAGGCGCTCGCCCTGGCGCGCCAGGCCCGGGCGGCCGGGATCAAGAGCGGGATCGTCCAGGACAAGCTGCACCTGCCCGGCTTGCGCAAGCTCAAAAAGCTCTACGACGCCGGGTTTTTTGGCCGCATCGTCGGGGTCCGCCTGGATTTTGGCTGGTGGGTGTTTGACGGCGAACCCTACCCGGCGCAGCGGCCGAGCTGGAATTACAAGAAGGCGGAGGGCGGCGGTCTCGCCCTCGACATGTTCGCCCATTGGCGCTACATCTTTGATCGCCTTCTGGGCGAGATCCGCTCGGTCTCCTGCCGGCTTGCGACCGCGCTTCCGACCCGCCGCGACGAACGCGGCAAACCCTATGCCGTCGATGTCGAAGATACCGCGCTCGCGCAGTTCGAGCTGGCGAGCGGGGTCGTGGCGCAGGTCAGTTCATCCTGGGCGATGCGCGTCAAGCGCGACGATCTGTTGCAGATCCAGGTGGACGGCACCGGGGGTTCTGCCGTCGCCGGGCTGCACCGCTGCTTTATCCAGCCGCTTCTCGCCACACCCAGGCCGTTTTTTGATCCCGAGCGGCCGCAGGCGATGGCGTTTGACGCGCAGTGGCAGGAAATGCCCGATATCGAGCCGGTGCAGAACGGCTATCACGCCGGCTGGGAAGGCTTCCTGCGCCACGTTGCCGAGGATGCGCCGTTTCCGGCGCCGCTTCTCGAAGGCGCAAAAAGCGTCCAGCTTGCCGAAGCCTGCCACAGGAGCGACCGCGAGCGGCGCTGGATCGACCTCGAACCGCTGATCCTGTAATAAGCCTTCGCAGGGTGGAAAAGCGCAGCATTCCGCCGGCTTCCTGTTACGGTGGCGGAATACGCTATGCTATTCTGCCCTGCCCTTTGAGCAAGTCGAAGCGATCAAGGAAAACCGCCGATGCGCCCGCTCGCCCTGACCGCCGCCGGCGCGCTCGCCGTCGCCCTGCTGCTGCCGCTGGCGCGGCCGGCCCAGGCCCAGTTGGGCGCGATCGCCTATGACGGCAAGACCGGCCGCTTTGGCATGAGCTGGAACCAGCTGACGCCAAAGGCGGCGATCGGGGTCGCGACCCGCGACTGCGGCACCAGCGGTTGCCGGGTGGTCGTCCGTTTTGGCGCAAAGGCGTGCGCCGCGGTCGCCCTGTCGGGAAAACCCGGCGGCATCGGCGCCTCGGCGCGTCCCTCGCTCGATCAAGCCCGAGCCGCGGCGCTCAAGGACTGCGAGAAGGCCAAGGCCGGGGCGTGCACCGTCAAAGTGTCCCGCTGCAACAGATAGCCGCGCTCAGGTCCCGATCCGCAGCGGGCTTGACAGCTTTTCGAGAAGCGCCACGACCGACAGCGCGGTCAACCGGCCAGTGCGCGGGTTTTCGGCGCTCGGCACATTCTCGATCGCCAGCGAGAAGCGGGCGGCGTCGGCCTCGACCTCGATGCGATGGGTGTTGCGGGTGACTTGGGGATCGGCCCAGATCTCGATCGTCGTGCGCTCGGGGCCGATCCCGGCCAAGGCCAGCGCCGCGGCGACATTGACATTGGCCGGAAAGCCGCGGGCGGCCTCGCGCGCCGTGCCGGTAAAGACCCGCTTGGCTTCGCCAATCCCCTCGACCGCGATGCCGTGCTCGATGAGATAGGGCGCGCCGGCCAGCCCCTTGGGTGGTTTCCGGGTGATCATGTGGATGCGGCTGACCGTGCCCTTGGCCGCCGCCTGAACCGCGTCGAGGCCCAAAAGCGCCCCACTTGGCACCAGGATGCGTCCGCCGGCGCGGTGGGCGAGATCGACAAGATCAAAATTGTCGAGGAGCGCCCCGCAACTCAGCACGAGAAGGGTGCGGCCGCGCTCCAGCACCGGCTCGGCCAGTTCGCGCAGCACCGCCGCCGGGGCGCATTCGACGACAATCTCGGCCTCCTCGCCAAGCCGTGCCAGCGGCACGACCGGGACCGGGCGGGCGAACCCGGCCATCGCGCGCTCGGCCCGCGCCGCATCGCGCGCCGAGACGGCAGCAAGCCGCAGGCCATCGATGCCGCGGTCGAGATGGTGCGCGACCACCCGACCGATCGCGCCAAACCCGCCGATTGCCACCCGCTGTTCCCGCCCGTCCGCCATCGCGACCCTCCCCGATCATTCGGGTGATCATCGCGCGATCGGTGGCAAGTTTCCAGCATACGCTCTGACAAACCCTCTCCCCGCACGCGGGGAGAGGGAGGCGGGGGTGGTGTCCTAATTTGAGGAATCGGGGGATGACGACGTTGGTTCGCCGGAGGAATTGGAGCTCTGATAGCGCCTTAATGCTTTTCCTACACGCGCAATAGCTTCGATCCGTTCTTCCAGTTCGGCTTTACTGATCCTCGCTATAAGTGCACTGAGTGCTTCACGCCTGCGAAACTTTCGGACCTCCTTATTGTAAACCTTGGCAAAATCAGGATCTGCATAGGCTTTTGGTGGAAACGCATCAGAAATCACGGACAGCCCTCTCAGTGGCACCCACCCCGGTCGCGGCTCGCGGGCCACCAGACCAACCGTAATACCTTCCTCAAGTGTTTCAGGTAGTCCGAACCAGTGCCCTGCTAACCAGCTAAACATAGGGGAATTACACGGTTGACGTACCATGACGCTACTTGTAGATTCTGACTCGCATTGCGAACGCGACAACGAAGAGGAAATCGAGATCACGCCTGAGA
>JBOHMF010000218.1:0-7258 GCA_050730055.1 Allostellaceae bacterium | reverse complement strand
GCTCTCGGTCGATCTGACCCTGCCGACCCTGGTGCCGGCGATCGCCGAGGCCTACGGCCTTGCCGGTTCCCGCGCCGCCCGGCTGCGCGCCGCGCTCGACCGCAAGGACAGCGCCGCCGTCGCCGCGCTCGCCGGTCCCGCCGCGCCGCTGCTGCAGCACCTCCTGGCCGCCGCGGGTCCCGCCGGCGGTGCGCTCACCGCGCTCGCCGGCATGGCCCTGCCGCAGCGGGCGCAGGCCGAGCAGGAGCGGCTGGCCGCGGTGCATGCCGGGCTGGCCGCCGCGGTGCCGGATTTGCAGGTGACAATCGACCCGGTTGAGAACCGCGGCTTCGAGTATCACAGCGGGATCAGCTTCAGCTTTTTTGCCGGCAACCGGCCAGGACTTGGCGAACTCGGCCGCGGTGGCCGCTACGAGGCCGGCGATCCGGCCGACCCGGAACCCGCGACCGGCTTCACGCTTTATACTGACACGGTTCTGCGCACCTTGCCGCAGAGCGCCGGTCCGCCCCGCATCCTGGTGCCGTTTGGCAGCGGCGCGGACAAAGCCCGTGCCTTGCGGGCGGCGGGGTGGGTGGTGCTCGCCGCGCTCGCCCCGGCCGCCGACTGGCGGGCGGAAGCCCGCCGGCTCGGCTGTGGCCACGTCCTCGAAGGGGGTGTTCCGGTGGCGCTTGACCCCCTTGATCCCGGGGTCCCCGCGCCACCCCGCGGTGCGCGGCCGGGCTGAAGGAGCAGAAGATGGGCAACGTCGCCGTGGTCGGCGCCCAGTGGGGTGACGAGGGTAAGGGCAAGATCGTCGATTGGCTGTCCGAGCGGGCCGATGTCGTGGTCCGCTTTCAGGGCGGTCACAATGCCGGCCACACCCTCGTCATCGGCAATGTCGAATACAAGCTGTCACTGCTGCCCTCGGGGGTGGTGCGCCCGGGCAAGCTGTCGATCATCGGCAACGGCGTCGTCGTCGATCCGTGGGCCCTCGCCGCCGAGATCGCAGCGATGCGTAAGAAGGGCGTCGCGGTGACGTCCGAAAATCTGAAGCTCGCCGACAACGCGGCTCTGATCCTGCCCTCGCACGGCGCCCTCGACCGCGCCCGCGAGGAACATGCGCGCGACGGCAAGCTCGGCACCACCGGGCGCGGCATCGGCCCCGCCTACGAGGACAAGGTCGGACGGCGCGCGCTCCGGGTGTGCGATCTGGCCGACCCGCAGGCGCTCGAAGCCCGGCTCGATCCGCTTCTCCTGCATCACAACGCGCTGCTGCGCGGTCTCGATAAACCGGAGATCGATCGTGCCGAACTGCTGCGCGCGCTGACGGAGATCGCACCCGCCGTCCTGCCCTTTGCCGATCAGGTCTGGCGTGTCCTTGCCGAGGCCCGGCGCGCCGGAAAGCGCATCCTGTTTGAGGGCGCGCAGGGTGCGATGCTCGATGTCGATCACGGCACCTATCCCTACGTCACCTCGTCCAACACGGTGGCCGGCGAGGCGGCGGCGGGTTCGGGGATCGGAGCGGGCGCCATCGGCTATGTCCTCGGCATTACCAAGGCTTATACGACGCGGGTTGGCAGCGGTCCGTTTCCGACCGAGCTCACGGATGCGATCGGCCAGACCCTCGGTGATCGCGGGCGCGAATTCGGGGTGGTGACCGGGCGGCGGCGGCGCTGCGGCTGGTTTGACGCGGTTGCGGTGCGCCAGGCGGTTCTGGTCGGCGGCATCAACGGCATTGCGCTGACCAAGCTCGATGTGCTCGACGGCTTTGCCGAGGTCCGCATCTGCACCGCCTATCGTCACGGCGGACAGGTCTATGATCATTTCCCGGCCGGCGCCTCGGCGCAAGCCGCGGTCGAGCCGGTCTACGAGAGCGCCGAAGGCTGGCAGCAAAGCACCCGCGGCGCGCGTTCCTGGGCCGATCTGCCGGCCACCGCGATCAAGTACATCCGCCGCATCGAGGAACTGATCGGCGCCCCGGTCGCGCTCCTCTCGACCAGCCCCGAGCGCAACGACACGGTCCTGGTGCGCGATCCTTTTGCCGATTGAGCGGCGCTACCGCCCCCCGCGGGTTGGCGATGGCGCGGCGGCGGGCGGGGCGAGATGGCGGGCGTGCGCGACGACATAGCCGTCAGCGTGATGCTCCAGCACATCGAGTTGGTCGGCAAAGAAATGATCGGCACCGGCGATCTTGCGAAAGTCGATCTTGATGTCGCGCTGGTGCGACAGCTTGTTGACCAGCTTCTGCACCGCCTCGACCGGAACCAGACTGTCCTGGTCGCCATGCAGGATCAGGCCGGACGAGGGGCAGGGGGCGAGAAAGCCGAAATCATGGTGGCTCGCCGGCGGCGCCACCGAGATGAACGCCTCGATCTCGGGGCGGCGCATCAGGAGTTGCATCCCGATCCAGGCGCCAAACGAATAGCCGGCGATCCAGCACGACACGGCATTCGGGTTGTAGGTCTGCAGCCAGTCGAGCGCCGAGGCGGCGTCGGACAATTCGCCCTCGCCGCGGTCAAACGATCCCTGGCTGCGCCCGACCCCGCGGAAATTGAAGCGCAGGGTCGAAAACCCCCGGTGCACAAAGCACTGATAGAGGAGATGGACGATCCGGTTGTGCATCGTCCCGCCGTGCTGCGGGTGGGGATGCAGGACAAGCGCCATCGGCGCCGCCGCCGTGCGGACGTGATGATAGCGCGCTTCGATGCGGCCCTCGGGGCCGTTGATCGTCACGTCGGGCATGGCTGTGGCTCGAATCCCAGCCTGCCGCTGGGAGATCGGCAGGCCGTGCTGCAGTTGTCGGGGGCGAATTCTTGATCGATTTTGTCGGGCAATTATATGCTCGCTTACGGGGCCCGCGAGGCGGAGACTTGGCTCGACCCGCGCCCTGCCCGACGACCATAGCACAGCGAGCGGCGATGCTTCTGAAAAACCTGCGCGCGGAAATCGACGCCACTCTCGCCCGCGATCCGGCCGCGCGCTCGCGCCTGGAGGTCGTGCTGTGCTATCCCGGGTTTCATGCGCTGCTGTTTCATCGCGTGGCGCACTCGTTGTGGCTGCACCGCTGGCATTTGGCCGGCCGTTTCCTGTCCCATATAGGGCGTATGCTGACCGGGATCGAGATCCACCCCGGCGCCCGCATCGGCCGGCGCCTGTTTATCGACCACGGCATGGGGGTCGTCATCGGTGAGACCGCCGAGATCGGCGACGACTGCACGCTCTATCACGGTGTGACCCTGGGCGGCCGGGCGCCGCGCCGCGGCGAGCAGGGTCAGAAGCGCCACCCCACCCTCGGCAACGATGTCATCGTCGGCTCCGGCGCGCAGATCCTGGGGCCGTTCCGGGTCGGCAATGGGGCGCGCATCGGCGCCGGCTCGGTTGTCGTGCGCGCGGTGCCGGACGGTGCCACGATGGTCGGCAGCCCAGCCCGCCAGGTCGGCGAGCGCCCGGCCGAGCCGCGCCAGGAGCCGGAGTTTCTCCCCTATGGCATCGACCCCGATATCCCCGATCCGATCGCCCGCGCCCTTGACGGTCTGCTCGACGAGGTAACGCGGCTGCGGGCGCGCCTCTCCGAACTTGAAAGCCGCGGCCCGGATCTCGCCGCGGCCGGAGCCGGCGACGGCGCCGCAGCCGGCAAGCGGCTGTCGTGAGGGTGATATGACGAGGATGGGGCGATGAGACTCTCGACAAAGGGCCGCTATGCCGTGATGGCGATGGTCGATCTCGCCGGACACGGCAATGGCGCGCCGGTCTCGCTCGCCGAGATTGCCGAGCGACAGGAAATCTCGCTGTCCTATCTCGAACAGTTGTTTGCCAAGTTGCGTCACGCCGGGCTGGTCCGCAGCGTGCGCGGCCCGGGCGGTGGTTATCTGCTGGGGCGCGCGGGTGGCGACACCCGCATCGCCGACATCATTCTCGCGGTCGATGAGCCGATCCGCGCCACCCGGTGCAGCCCGGGTGCGCCCTTTGGCTGCCGCGCCAACAAGACGCGCTGCATGACGCACGATCTGTGGGAGGAACTCGGCAACCAGATCCACCTGTTCCTCGCCTCGGTGTCGCTCGCCGATGTCTGCGCGCACCGCGTGCTCGGCACCAGCGGGATGCGGCACCGGCGCGCCTGTGCCGCCGATCCTGGGGAGCCTTTGCCGATCGCAAGCCGATGACACGGGCGGAAACCTATCTCGATTGGAATGCAACGGCCCCCTTGCGTCCCGAGGCGCGGGCGGCGATGACCGTCGCACTGCAACACTGCGGCAACCCGTCCTCGGTGCATCGCCGCGGCCGCGCGGCGCGGCGCCTTGTCGAGGAGGCCCGCGCGGCGGTCGCCGCCCTCGTCGGCGCGCCGCCCGAGAGCGTCGTCTTCACCAGCGGCGGGACCGAGGCCAACGCCCTCGCCCTTTGTGGCAACGGCCGGGCGCGGATCCTGGTGTCGGCGGTCGAGCACGCCGCGGTGCTGGAGGCGGTGCCCGAGGCCGTGCGCATCCCGGTCGATGGCGATGGCATCGTCTCGCTCGCCGCGCTCGACAAGCTTCTCGCCGCCGACCCGCGCCCGGCGCTCGTCTCGGTGATGCTGGCCAACAATGAGACCGGCGTGATCGAGCCGGCTGCGGCGATTGCCAAAATCGCGCACCGGCATGGCGCGCTCTATCACTGCGATGCAGTGCAAGCGGCCGGCAAGGTGCCGCTTGATGTCGCCGCGCTCGGGGCCGATCTGTTGACCCTCTCGGCGCACAAGCTTGGCGGTCCGCCCGGTGTCGGCGCGCTTGTCATCCGGCAGGGTCTCGATCTCGCGCCGCTTCTGCGCGGCGGCGGGCAGGAGCGCGGCCGCCGCGCCGGCACCGAGAACCTGCCGGGGATTGCCGGCTTTGGCGCGGCGGCGCAGGCGGCGCTGGCGCAGATGCCGGTGTGGGAGCACGTCCGCGGCCTGCGCCAGGCGCTCGAAAGCGCCGTCATCGGGGCGGCGCCCGAAGCCGTCGTCAACGCCGCCGCGGCGCCGCGCCTGCCCAATACCGCGGCCATCGCAATGCCCGGCACACCGGCCGAAACCCAGGTCATCGCGCTCGATCTCGACGGCGTCATGGTCAGCGCCGGCGCCGCCTGCTCGTCGGGGAAGGTGCGGACAAGCCATGTGCTCGAAGCGATGGGCGCGGGGTCGGAGCTGGCCGGATCGACCATCCGCGTCAGCCTCGGCTGGGAGACGGGCGAGGCCGACATCGCCCGTTTTCTCGACGCCTGGACCGCGCTCTACCGCCGCCGCCATAACAGCAAAGAAAGGCGCGCCGCATGACGCCAAACCCGTCCCTGGAGGCCAATACCGCTCCGATCTATCTCGACAACCAGTCGACCACGCGGCTTGACCCGCGCGTCTTGGAAGCGATGCTGCCCTGGTTCACCGAGAAATACGGCAACCCGCACAGCGAGAGCCATGCTTTTGGCCGCACCGCCGCCGCCGCGGTCGAGCGGGCGCGGGAGGAGGCCGCGGCGCTGATCCACGCCGACCCGCGCGAGATCGTCTTCACCTCGGGGGCGACCGAAGCCAACAACCTCGCCCTGAAGGGCGCCGCCCATTTTGCCCGCGCCCACCCGCAGGGAACACCGCGCGACCATATCGTGGTCCTGGCGACCGAGCACAAATGCGTGCTCGAAAGCGCACGCCGGCTCGAAGGGGAGGGGTTTTCCCTCACCGTTCTGCCGGTCGAAGCGGACGGTCTCGTCTCCCTTGCCGCCCTGGAGGCGGCCCTGACGCCGCAGACGCTGCTTCTCTCGGTCATGGCCGCGCACAACGAGATCGGGGTCATTCAGCCGCTCGCTGCGATCGGCGCCCTGTGCCGCGAACAGGGCGTCCTGTTTCATACCGATGCGGCCCAGGCGTTTGGCAAGATCGCACTCGATGTCGAGGCGATGAAGATCGACCTCCTGTCGATCTCCGGCCACAAGGTATACGGGCCAAAGGGGGTGGGGGCGCTCTATGTGCGCCGCCGGCCGCGGGTGCGCCTCACCCCGCTGTTTGACGGCGGCGGGCAGGAGCGGGGTCTGCGCTCGGGCACCCTGCCGGCGCCGCTCGTCGTCGGCCTCGGCCGGGCGGCGGTGCTCGCCAAAGCGGAGATGGAGGAGGAGGCGAGGCGGCTGCGCCACCTGCGCGACCGCCTGTGGACAAACCTCGCCCGCCGGGTCTCCGGATTGCGCCTCAACGGCGATCCCGAGCGGCGGCTGCCCGGCAATCTCAATCTTACCTTTCCCGGACTGCCGGCGCGCGCGCTGATCGAGGCCTGCCCGAGCCTCGCGTTCTCGACCGGCTCGGCCTGCACCTCGGCGGCGGTCGAGCCGTCCTATGTCCTGCGCGCGCTGGGTCTTCCCGACGCGCTCGCCGACGCCTCGATCCGCCTCGGTCTCGGGCGTTTTACCAGCGCGGCCGAAGTCGATTTCGCCGCCGACGCGCTCGCCGCGGCGGCCGCCCGCCAGCGCGAACACCCGCTGTCGGAGGCGGCACGGATGCTTACATAAAGGCGCGGGTTCGGGTATCGCCGATGGCGCAGATGAAAAACGGAGAGAAGCAGATGGCGGCAAGGCAGGCCCTGACGGTGACGGACACCGCGGCAAAGCACATCCAGGCGCTTCTGGCCCGGCGCGGCAAGCCGGCGCTCGGGGTGCGGGTCGGAGTGCGGGCCCGCGGCTGCTCGGGCCTCAGCTACACGCTCGAATACGCCGACGAGCAGGGCAAGTATGACGAGGTGGTCGAGGACAAGGGTGTGAGGGTCCTCGTCGATCCAAAGGCGATCCTCTTTATCCTCGGCACCGAAATGGATTATGTCGAGGAGACCTTGCAGAGCGGTTTTGTCTTTCGCAATCCGAATGAGAAGGGGCGCTGCGGCTGTGGCGAATCCTTTCATGTGTGAGGGCGGCGCGTGAGGCTTTTCCAGATCGAGGAGCCGGACGGCAGCCCTGCCGATCCCAAGGCGCCGGGTATCGCGATCGGCATCGACGCGAGTGGCGCCGCGGCTCTTGTCGCGGTGGCGGTCGGCGGCAACGCGGTCGTCCTGGAGGACCGCGAGGGCTTTACCCTCGACCTGCCGGTGCCGGCGGCCGACGCCGCCGCAGAAGTCTGGCAGGTTCTTTTTGAGGGGGCGCGTCTGCGCGCCGAGCGAGCTCTCGGGCGGCCGGCAACGCACGCGGTGATTGTCGTTGCCGCGGCCGACGCCGGCAGGCTGCGGCGGGCGGCCGAGCCGGCCGGGCTTGCGGTCCTGCGCTTCATCGATCGGCAGGCGCTGCCGGCGGGCAC
>JBOHMF010000217.1:0-7270 GCA_050730055.1 Allostellaceae bacterium | reverse complement strand
CCGGCACCCTCCGTCCGCGAGCCGCCGGCCGCCGCGCCGACCCCCGCGGCCCCGCTCGCGCGCTCCGGTGATGGCGGCACGGCAGCAAAGACCGCAAGTGCGCTGAAGCGGGCCGAGCCGGCCGCGCTCCCGGCCGCGGCGCCCGATACGGCGGCGCCCTCCGCGCGGGTGCCGCAGAGCTTCACCGAGGTTGTCGCACTGTGCGAGGAGCGGCGCGAGGCGGTGCTCTGCGCGCATCTCGGCGCGCACGTCCATCTCGTCCGTTTCGAGCCGGGGCGCATCGAGTGCCGCCTGGCCGAGGATGCCCCTGCGGGTCTGGTCAACCGGCTCGGACAGCTTCTCGGCGAATGGACAGGGATGCGCTGGCTGGTCGTGGTTTCCGATGCTGCCGGGGAGCCGACCCTCAAGGAGCAGGAGGAGGAGCGCGCGCGCGCCTTGCGGAACGAGGTCGCCGCGCACCCGTTGGTGCGGGCGGTGCTGGAAACCTTCCCGGGCGCGACGATCGCCGCGGTCAGGGAACGCTTTGCCGCGGCGGAGGCCGGGCTCGACCCGGGGGACGAGACGGGTGCGGGAGAGGATGAACCATGAAGAACCTCGGGCAATTGATGAAGCAGGCCCAGGCCATGCAGGAAAAGATGGCCGAGGCGCAGGCGCGCCTTGAGAGCGTCGAACTCGTCGGCATGTCCGGCGGCGGCCTCGTTGCGGCCACCCTCAACGGCAAGGGCGATCTGAAACGGATCAAGATCGACAAATCGCTGCTCGACCCCGCCGAGGTCGAGGTGCTGGAGGATCTGGTGCTCGCCGCGTTCAGCGATGCGCGCGCCAAGGTTGCCGCTCATGCCGAGGAGGAGATGCAGAAGCTGACCGGCGGTCTGCAACTGCCCCCCGGCCTCAAGCTGCCGTTCTGAATTTCTCCCTTTTCGTGCGTCTGCCTCTCACCCACCAGCCCGCAGATGCGGAGCGAGGCGGGTGAGAGTGCTGGAAGCATGCCACTTTAGTCCTGTTCCGAATGTCCGAACTCGATACGCTGATCCAGCTTCTCGCCAAACTGCCGGGTCTGGGGCCGCGCTCGGCGCGGCGCGCGGCGCTTCATCTCGTCAAGCGGCGCGAGAGCCTGATGGAGCCGCTGGCGATGGCGTTGGCGCAGGCCGCCGCGGCAATCCGCCCGTGCCCCCTCTGCGGCAATCTCGATACGGTCGAGCCGTGCGCGATCTGCCGCGATCCGAAGCGCGACGACAGCCTCATCTGCGTCGTCGAGGATCTGGCCGATCTGTGGGCGCTGGAGCGCACCGGCGCCTTTCGCGGGCGCTATCACGTGCTCGGCGGAACATTGTCGGCGCTCGATGGGATCGGCCCTGATGATCTGACGATCGACCGGCTGATCGCGCGGCTCAAGCCCGGGCAGGAGGTGATCCTCGCGCTCAATGCCACCGTCGAGGGCCAGACCACCGCGCATTACATCGCCGACCGCGCCGCAGGGAGCGGGGTCAGGCTATCGCGCCTCGCGCAAGGGGTGCCGATCGGCGGCGAACTCGACTATCTCGACGACGGCACGCTCACCACCGCGCTGCGGGCCCGGCGGGAAGTGTAACCGGCTGCCAAAGAAGCGACGGCGCGGGCATTGTCTCCGCCGCCCGCCGGATGCTAGCGTCCGCCTGATGCGAAAAAGAGACCGCTCGGGGGGTCCGCCATGAATTCGGGGTTGTTTGGCAGCGAGCCGTTGTCGCCGGCGGCGCGGCGCGCCATTTTTGCCGGCTGGCTGGGCTTTGCCGTCGATTTTTTTGACATCTACCTGCCGGCGATGGTGCTGACCCCGGTGATCGAGTATTTCGAGCCAAAGGGGCTGAGCGCAACGGCGACCACCACGATCTATTATTTCACGATCGCCGCCACGCTCTTGGGCCGCCCCTGCGGCGCGATAATCTTTGGCCACTGGGCGGACAAGATCGGTCGCCGCCGCGTCACCATGATCAGCATCGGCGGTTTTGGCATCCTGACCGGGCTGATCGCCTTTATCCCGAGCTATGCCGCGATCGGCGTGTGGTCGCTCGTCATCCTGATCGCATTGCGCTTTATCGACGGCGTGTTCATGGGCGGCGAATACACCTCCAACAACACGCTGGCTTTGGAAATGGTGCCAAAGGACCGTCGCGGCTTTGTCGGCGGGCTGATCCAGGGCGCCTTCCCGATCGGCTTTGCCGCGGTCTCGGGGGTGACGGCGCTGATGCTGACCGTCACTACCAAGGCGCAATATTACGCCTGAGGCTGGCGGCTGCCATTTCTGCTCGGCCTCGTCATCGCCTTCGCCTTTCTGGTCTATTATCGCTCGGTTCCGGAATCGCCGATGTGGCAGGAGAGCGAGAAGAGCGAGGCGCCGCTCAAGGACGTGCTGTCCGGCCGGAACCTGCGCGCGCTCGGCCAAGTCTTTCTGATGATGAGCGGCTTCTGGCTGGTCGGCCAGCCGGGGACGGTGCTGCCTTCGCTGATGATCCAGCACCTCAATGTGCCCGCGCGGATGACTTCAAACGGCTTTCTGATCGCCAGCCTCATCCTGTTCTTCTGCTTTGTCGGCTATGGCCTGTTGGGTCAGATGATCGGCCGCCGGCGCGCCATCGTGATCGGCGCGGTGGTCGCGGTGGTCGGCGGCGTGGTGTTCTACCTTGCGATGCTCGCGCATGCACATGCCGGGGGGTCGGCGCTCGGCACCACCGTTCTGGCCGCGGTTGTCAACGATCTGACCATCGCTCCCTGGGGGATTGTGACGGCCTATCTCTGCGAGCGCTTCCCGACCCGCGTGCGCGCCAGCGGTTACGGCTTGGGCTACAGTCTGGCGGTGGTGATCCCGTCCTTCTCGGGGATCTATCTGCTCTGGCTGGCGCGGGTGATGCCGTATCTGCTCGCCCCGCTGGTTCTTCTGGGACTCGCCGGCATTCTGATGATCATCGGCGCGCTGTTGGGTCCGGAGACGCGCGAGGTGGAACTGCACCTGCCCGATCTCGGTCACGGAGCGCTTGCCCCGGCGGCGGTTTCCGCGATCGCTTCCGATTCGGATTGACGCGCACGCCGCTTTGGGGCTGCGGCTCAGAACGGCACGGTCCCGGTGACGATGCTGCGGTGCAGGATGCGCCGGTGCCGGCTTCTGTCGTAATTGGGGACGGCGCGATGCAGCAGAACGCGGTTGTCCCATATCAGGAGATCACCGACCTGCCAGCGATGGGCGTAGACAAACTGCGGCGTTGTCGCGTGCGCCAACAGCACGTCGAGCAGCGCCATGCCCTCGGTTTGTCCCATGCCGAGGATGCCGGCGGCATGATTGCCGAGATAGAGCGCCCTCTGGCCGGTCTCGGGATGGGTGCGCACGAGGGGATGATCCACCCTCGTCCGCTGCCTCGGATCGGTCACAAATTTCGGGCTGAAGACCACCCGCAACCCGGCGATCCGGTTTTTTGTTTCGTCCGGCAAAGCGGCATAGGCCAGCGCGGTATTGGCAAAGGCGGTATCGCCGCCGGCGGGCGGCAGTTCGACCGCATAAAGCGTCGTCAGCGCCGGCGGGACCGGGTTGTAAGGCTTGTCGGTATGCCAGTGATCGTTGCCGGCAGGCGAAGAGCGGGCGACCGGGTTGCCGTTCTCGTCAAGGTTTGAGAGCACATGCGCGACGCCGTGGCGCTTCAGCGCGCCGCGGGGCGGCTCGACCGCGCCAAAATTTGCAGCGAATGCGTATTGCTGCTCGCGGCTCGGGGTCTGATTGGGGAAGACGACGACATGATGGCGCAGGAGGGCACCAAGGATCGCCTCGCGCAATTCCGATGTCAGCGGCCGCGCCAGATCGGCGCCGGTGATCGCGACCCCGACCGCCGGCGACAAGGGCGGCCCGATGCTCCACGCGGCCATTACCGCCCGCCTCTCACCTGGGTTTTTCGGTTCCCGCAAGCGCCTTCTCCAGAGCCTCGCGGATAAAGCGCGTATAGGGATCCCGCGCGCCGCGGAGTGTGCCTTCACGGCATCGAGCAGCGATTTTGGCAGGCGCATGTTGATCTGCGCCGTCTTCTTCTCGAACTCGAAGTGCACCGGCTTGAACTGGGCGAAGTCGAGATCGGACAGATCCTGTTCGAGAAAAGCGGCCGCCTCCTCGTCGCTGTGAAATTCAGGAACCTTCCGATTCATAGCGGGCAATCTCCTTATTGTGCATATACCGGGCGCTGATCGGCCGAATCGTCAAGCCGTTCTCCTGCCGTCGCAGGGTGAAGGCCACGAACAGCGGGCGTCCCACCGCATTGCGTCCGACCGCAATAAAGCGCTGCTCGTTGAGCGAGTGTTTCATGTCGGGCGCGACCAGTGGACTGCCACTGAGCAACTCCTCGATCTCGGCAATTGAAACCCCGTGCGCCCGGCATTTTTCGCGATTGCCCTCATCCCAATCGAACCGAACGGCCCCTTCAGACGTAGGGCGATCTATACATTCATATATACAAAATCAAGGTCGCGCCGGTGTAGCAATCCCAATTTCCCTCGGTTCGGAGTGATCGCCGCCGCTCCGGGCGCGACGGAAGGAGTGAACCGCTCCGGCGCCCGCTCGCTGCCGCTGCTCTTGTAATCTCGACCTTCCCGCTTACATCGTTCTCTTCGGAACAACTTCCGTAGCGGAGGGAAAATGTTGGAACACGAATTTCTACAAATCGGTCCAGTTGAAATGGAAGGCAAATGTGCCGTCCCTGCTTCAGATCTGAAGGAGAGGGAGGGTTGGCGCGCCGTCAAGGGCAAGCTCGCTCAGGGCAGCATTGTCCGCCTGCGGATCGGGAAGAGCACCAAGGCCCTTGCAGTCCCCGCGCCTAAATGGCCCGAGCAGGCAAAAACCTCGCCTGTACCACTGACCCGCCTTAGGCGCGAACCCTATGAGATCATTCGGGAGGCGCTCTACCAGCAGAAGGCGTTACGCTTCGACGACGGCGACCTTTCATTTATTGTCGTTCCGCGTTCTGAAGGGCGGGAGCAGCGATCACAACCCTCGTTCGCTGACGCTATCGAATTAGTGAGGTCGATCACTCCTCTCGTGAATGTGGAAGCTGTAATCGAGGCCGCTGATCGGGCGAAAGAACTAATTGAAAATGTCGAAGCGACTTTCCAGCGTATCCGCGAGCAGGTCAATACGCTTGCAAACCAAGTCGATAGACTAACGCGCGATGCTGCGCTGGCCATCGCTGTATCGAAAGGTGGGACATGAACCCCCTGGGCAACGAGGCGTTCGACTGGAGCGAAAAAACCCTGCGCCCGGCCCGGATCATCCGAGCAGTGGCAAAGCCTCCGCTTGACGAACGGAACCGCGAGCGCTGGGCGGAACTCTGCAATGCGCTCGGATACCGCTCACCAGTGCGGGGGCAACCGTGG
The DNA here is from genome assembly GCA_050730055.1 of Allostellaceae bacterium. GTDB lineage: Bacteria > Pseudomonadota > Alphaproteobacteria > ATCC43930 > CGMCC-115725 > AP-15. Next base: position 1,885 of record JBOHMF010000217.1, on the reverse strand, counting down.
ACGGCGCAACTCTTGCGACTCGCGATATGCGAGCTTTGCGAACCAGGAATGGCTACCCGAATGATCGACTACATGAGGAGTGAAGCCACTTAAGCAGCGCGGCGGTGGCGGCTTTTGACGCGCGTTCCGTCGCCGTTTTCTTCCTCGAACAGTTCGGCGAGTTTTTCCAGCATGACACCGCCCAACTGCTCGGCATCGACGATCGTCACGGCGCGGCGGTAGTAGCGGGTGACATCGTGGCCGATGCCGATCGCGGTCAACTCGACCTCGTTGAGGCGCTCGATGTCGCGGATCACCTCGCGCAGGTGGCGTTCGAGATAGTTGCCGGGGTTGACCGAGAGGGTTGAATCATCAACCGGCGCGCCGTCCGAGATCACCATCAGGATGCGCCGCTCCTCGGTGCGCTCGCGCAGGCGGTTGTACGCCCAGAGGAGCGCCTCGCCGTCGATGTTTTCCTTCAGGATGCCCTCGCGCAGCATCAGCCCGAGGCTCTTGCGGGCGCGCCGCCACGGCGCGTCGGCCGGTTTGTAGACAATGTGCCGCAGATCGTTGAGCCGGCCCGGGTTCTGCGGCTTGCCGGCGGCGATCCAGCGCTCGCGCGACTGGCCGCCCTTCCAGGCGCGGGTGGTGAAACCGAGGATCTCGACCTTGACGCCGCAGCGCTCCAAGGTGCGGGCAAGGATGTCGGCGCTCATCGCCGCGACCGTGATCGGGCGCCCGCGCATCGACCCGGAATTGTCGATGAGGAGGGTGACGACGGTATCGCGGAACTCGGTCTCGCGCTCGCGCTTGTAGGCCAAGGGCAGGACCGGGTTGGCGACGACGCGGGCAAGGCGGGCCGCGTCGAGGAGGCCCTCGTCGAGATCAAATTCCCAGGCCCGCGTCTGCCGGGCCAAAAGCTTGCGCTGCAAGCGGTTGGCCAGCCGGGCGATGACGCTCTGCAAATGCGAGAGCTGCTGGTCCAAGAGGTGACGCAGGCGGGACAACTCGTCCGGATCGCACAGTTTCTCGGCCTCGACGATCTCGTCCGCCTGGGTGCTGAAGGCGCGGTAGTGCGAAGCGTCATCGCTCTTGACCCGCGGCTGCACGCCGGGGCGGCCGGGGCGGCCGGGATCGTCGTCGCTCGACCCCGGCATCATCTCGCCGTCACCGTCCTCGGCGCTGTCCTCGGCATCGGCGGCGCCCTCGGCGGGGGCGCTTTCGGATGAGGGCTGGGCCCCGGCGGCCTCGCCCTCGCCCTCGCTCTGGTTGTCGCCCTCGCCTTCCTCGCCGCCTTCCTCGGTCTCCTCGGGATCGGTGTCCGCGATCTCGCCGAGATCGATGTCGAGATCCTGCAACAGGCGCCGGGCGGCGTGGGCGTAGGCGTCCTGGTCGCCGATGGCGCGGTCGAGTTCGGAGAAATCCTTGCCGATGCGCGATTCGATCCACGGCCGCCACAGTTCGACGACGCGCCGCGCGGAGGGCGGCGGGCGCTCGCGGGTCAGCGCCTCGCGGGTCAGAAGGCGCACCGCTTCGGCCATCGTCCCCTCGGTGCGCTCGGTGATCCGCTCAAAGCCCTGGCGGCGGTACTGCTCGTCAAGCATCGCGGCGATGTTGGCGGCGACCCCGGCCATGCGGCGGGTGCCGAGCGCCTCGACGCGGGCCTGCTCGACTGCCTCAAAGACCTGGCGGGCGAGTTTGCCGCCGGGCGCGAGCCTGCCGTGCAACTGGGCGTCGTGATGGCGCAGCTTCAACGCCATGCTGTCGGCCGCGCCGCGGATCTGCGCCGCCTCCTCGGCCGGCAGATCGCGCGGCGGATTGGGCAGCCGCACCCGCTTGCCGGCGAGCCCCGAAGGTTCCGGACCAAAGCCGACGACGAGATCGTCGCGCTCGGCGATCGCGCGCA
>JBOHMF010000216.1:0-7280 GCA_050730055.1 Allostellaceae bacterium | reverse complement strand
GTTGGGGGTTCGATCCCCTCCACTCCTGCCAGCCCCGCGGGCCGGGGCGACCGGGTGCCGCGACCGCACCCCGCCTGGAAGAGCGATCGGCGAAACGCCATATAGGGAGTGACGCGGCCCAGCCCGTGCCAATCCCGACATTGTATCAGTATATCAGTGCATGCCATGGCCAAGACCAATGTCATCGAGTTCATCCAGCAGGTGCGCCAGGAGTTCTCTCGCGTCACCTGGCCCAGTCGCAAGGAAACCGTGGTCACAACCGCTTCGGTGTTCGTAATGGTGTTTATCGCTGCTGCCTTCTTTTTCCTGATCGATCAGGTGTTCTCGGAAGGCGTGCGGCTCATCTTTGGGGTCGGGCGTTAAGGGTGTCGAGGCTCAGATGGCCAGCCGCTGGTACGTGATCCACGTTTACTCAGGATTTGAAAAGAAGGTCGCTGCCGCGATCCGCGAGCAGGCCGAGCAGAAGGGCCTTGCAGATTTCGAGGAGATCCTCGTACCCACCGAGGAGGTCGTCGAGGTCAAGCGCGGCGCCAAGGTCAGTTCGGAGCGCAAATTCTTTCCCGGCTATGTGCTGATCAAGATGGAGATGAGCGACGAGACCTGGCATCTCGTCAAGAACACGGCCAAGGTCACCGGGTTTCTCGGCGGCCGCGGGCGCCCCTCGCCGATCAGCGAGGGCGAGGCGGCGCGCATCCTCAACCAGGTGCAGGAGGGGATCGAGCGTCCCAAACCCTCGATCAGCTTTGAGATCGGCGAGCAGGTCCGGGTCTGCGATGGACCGTTCACCTCCTTCAACGGTCTTGTCGAGGAGGTTGATGAGGAGCGGGCGCGCCTCAAGGTCGCGGTGTCGATCTTTGGTCGCGCAACCCCGGTCGAACTGGAGTATGCGCAGGTCGAGAAGGTATAACGGTTGCGGTGCGGGCTGAGGTGGGTACTCCATCCTCAACCCCGCGCAGGCGGAAACCCGGGCCGGCGCGCAAAGCGCCCGGCCTCGGGTCTTCGCATCCGCGGGAACGGCGGGTCAAGGGATAGGTCATGGCAAAAAAGATCGTTGGTCTGATCAAGTTGCAGGTGCCGGCCGGGAAGGCCAACCCCTCCCCGCCAATCGGCCCCGCCCTCGGTCAGCGTGGCCTCAACATCATGGAATTCTGCAAGGCTTTCAATGCGGCGACGCAGAGTCTTGAACCGGGAATGCCGATCCCGGTGGTGATCACCGCCTATGGCGACCGCTCCTTCACCTTTGTGACCAAAACGCCGCCGGCGAGCTATTTTCTCAAAAAGGCGGCGGGGATCGAGAAGGGCGCCCCCGCCACCGGCAAGGGCGGCGCGGTCGGCCGCGTGACCATGGCCCAGATCCGCGAGATCGCGAGCCAGAAGATGCAGGATTTGAACGCCCAGGATATCGAGGGCGCGTGCCGCATGCTGATCGGCTCGGCGCGCTCGATGGGGCTCGACGTGGCGGAATGAGGAGCGGGGAGCGATGGCGAAAACCGGTAAGCGGCTCAAACAGGCCTACGAGGGTCTCGACCCGGCCCGCATCGTGCCCGTCGAGGAGGCGGTCAAGCTGATCAAGGAGCGGGCTCGCGCCAAGTTTGACGAGACGGTCGAGGTGGCGATGAACCTCAACCTCGATCCCAGAAAGCCCGACCAGAACCTGCGCGGCACGGTCATGTTGCCGCACGGCACCGGCAAGCCGGTGCGGGTCGCCGTCTTTGCCCGCGGCGACCGGGCGGGCGAGGCCGAGGCCGCCGGCGCCGACATCGTCGGCGCCGAGGATCTCGTCGAAAAGGTGCAGGCGGGGCAGATCGATTTTGACCGCGCCATCGCCACTCCCGATCTGATGGCGCTGGTCGGCCGGCTCGGCAGGATCCTGGGGCCGCGCGGGCTGATGCCAAACCCGCGGCTCGGCACGGTGACCCAGAACGTCGCCGAGGCGGTCAAGGCCGCCAAGGGTGGACAGGTCGAATTCCGCGCCGAGAAGGCCGGTCTTGTCCATGCCGGGGTGGGAAAAGCAAGCTTTACGGACACCGCGCTCATCGATAATGTGCGCGCCTTTGTCGGCGCGATTACCCGCGGCAAGCCGAGCGGCGTCAAGGGCACCTATATCAAGAAGGTGAGCCTCAGTTCGTCGATGGGTCCGAGCGTCAAGGTCGAGCTGACGGGTCTCGGCGAGGAAGCGCGGGTCTGAGGCGGCGGGACGAGTGCGGAGACGAGAGTGGAGCGAGCACAAAAGCAGAAGGTGGTCGATACGCTGCGCGAGTCGCTCGCCGATACCACCTGCGTCGTCGTGACCCGTCAAAGCGGCCTCACCGTCGCCGAGGTCACCCAGTTGCGGCGGCAGATGCGCGGCGCCGGCGCGAGTTTTCGTGTCACCAAGAACCGGCTGGCCCGGCAGGCGCTGAGCGGCACGCCGTTTGCGCCGCTGGCGCCGCTGTTCACCGGCCCGACTGCGATCGCCTTTTCGCGCGATCCGGTGGCCGCGGCCAAGATTGCGGTCGAATTTGCCAATCGCAACGACAAGCTGACCATTGTCGGCGGCGGCCTTGCCGGGCGGCAGATCGATGCGCAGGGCGTCAAGGAGTTGGCGAGCCTGCCTTCGCTCGACGAATTGCGCGGCCGGCTGATCGGGCTTCTCTCCACTCCCGCCTCGCGGGTCGCCACCGTGTTGCAGGCGCCCGCCGGGCAGTTGGCGCGCCTCTTGGCTGCGCATGCCGAAGCCTCGGCGGAACCTCAGGAGGCCGCACCGGCGGCCGCAGCGTAATCCTCACAAAGTTCAGCACCAGGAGCGGCAAGATGGCGGATTTGGCACAACTGGTCGAGAATCTTTCGGCCTTGACGGTCATCGAGGCGGCCCAGCTGTCCAAGATGCTGGAGGAAAAATGGGGCGTTTCGGCGGCGCCGGTTGCTGTCGCCGCTGCCGGCGCGGCCGCCGCGCCGGCAGCCGAAGCGGCTCCCGAACAGACCGAGTTCGATGTCATCCTGGCCGCAATCGGCGAGAAAAAGATCAACGTCATCAAGGAAGTCCGGGCGATCACCAGCCTCGGGCTGAAAGAGGCAAAGGATCTCGTCGAGGCGGCGCCGAAACCGGTCAAGGAGGGCGTCAATAAGGAAGAAGCGGCCAAGATCAAGAAACAGCTTGAAGATGCGGGCGCCACTGTCGAAATAAGGTAGGATCTGCCACGGCTTTCCGAGACCGCAACCGGCAGTCGGACGCGAACGGCTGCCGTGCCCGCCAAGAGAGACCCGCAAACCGGGGTGAGGCTTCAGCCCACGCCCGGTTTTCGCCGTCCCCGGATCGGCAAGCGGACCGGGAAGTTCGCACCATCGGTGCCGCAGGCAGGCGGCAAAGATAGCAGCGCCCGGCGCGGCAAAGCCGGGCGGGCGTGATGGGGCCGTCCCGCGGGCCATTTCCCTGGAACCGCCGGAGCGGTCCCGAGCTGAGGAGCACTCATGGCTACATCCTTCACGAGCAAGAAGCGGATCCGCAAGAGCTTCGGGCGCATCCCGGAGGTTGCACCGATGCCGAACCTGATCGAGGTGCAGAAAAGCTCCTACGATCACTTCTTGCAGATGGGGGTGGTCCCGGAAGAGCGGGCGAATGTCGGATTGCAGGAGGTGTTCCGATCGGTCTTTCCGATCCGCGATTTTTCGGATCGCGCGCAGCTCGAATTTGTCCGCTACGAACTGGAGACGCCGAAATACGATGTCGATGAGTGCCAGCAGCGCGGCATCACCTATGCCGCACCCTTGAAGGTGACATTGCGCCTCGTCGTCTGGGATGTCGATGAGGACACCGGCTCGCGCTCGATCCGCGACATCAAGGAGCAGGATGTCTACATGGGCGATATGCCGCTGATGACAAAGAACGGCACCTTCATCATCAACGGCACCGAGCGGGTCATCGTCTCGCAGATGCATCGCAGTCCCGGGGTGTTTTTTGACCACGACCGGGGCAAGACCCATTCCTCGGGAAAATACCTGTTTGCCGCGCGGGTGATCCCCTACCGCGGTTCCTGGCTCGACTTCGAGTTTGACGCCAAGGATCACGTTTACGTGCGCATCGACCGGCGCCGCAAGCTGCCGGCCACGACCCTCCTCCTGGCGCTCGATGACGCCGCCACCGAAGAGAAGCGCGCGGAAGGCAAGACCCTGGCGCCCGGCGAGGCGAGCGGGATGTCAAAGGAGGAAATTCTCGGCGCCTTTTATGATACGCTCCTCTTCCGGCGCGGTTCGAACGGCTGGATGAGACGGTTTGATCCCGAGCAGTTCAAAGCCAAACTTGGCGCCGACCTGATCGATGCCGCGACCGGCGAGGTCAAGGCCGAGGCCGGGGCCAAGCTCTCTCCGCGCCGCGCCGAACGCTTGCGCGAGGAGGGGCTCAGCGATGTGCTCGTCGCCGAGGGGGATCTGGTCGGTCGCTACTTCGCGGCCGATCTGATCAACGAGGAGACCGGCGAAGTCTATTTTGAGGCCGGTGATGAGATCACCGCCGCCGCCCTGGTGCAACTCGCCGAGGGCGGGATCGAGGAGTTGCCGGTGCTGGCGATCGATCATGTCGCCACCGGCGCCTACATGCGCAACACGCTGGCCATTGACAAGAACGCGACGCGCGAGGACGCGCTCATTGACATCTATCGGGTCATGCGGCCGGGTGAGCCGCCCACCCTGGAGACCGCCGAGACCCTGTTCCGCAGCCTGTTCTTTGATACCGAACGCTACGACCTGTCGGCGGTCGGGCGGGTCAAGATGAACTCGCGCCTGGAGCTCGACACCGAGGATTCGATCCGCATCCTGCGCAAGCCCGACATCCTGGCGATCCTCAGGGTACTCGTCGAGTTGAAGGATGGCCGCGGCGAGATCGACGATATCGACCACCTCGGCAACCGCCGGGTGCGCTCGGTCGGCGAATTGATGGAGAACCAGTACCGTGTCGGCCTGTTGCGCATGGAACGGGCGATCCGCGAGCGCATGAGTTCGGTCGAGATCGACACCGTGATGCCGCACGATCTGATCAACGCCAAGCCGGCTGCGGCCGCGGTGCGCGAGTTCTTCGGCTCGTCGCAACTGTCGCAGTTCATGGATCAGACCAACCCCTTGAGCGAGATCACTCACAAGCGGCGGCTGTCGGCCCTGGGGCCGGGAGGCCTGACGCGCGAGCGGGCGGGGTTTGAGGTGCGCGACGTGCACCCGACCCATTACGGCCGCATCTGTCCGATCGAGACCCCGGAAGGTCCCAATATCGGGCTGATCAACTCTCTGGCGACCTATGCCCGGGTCAACCAGTACGGCTTTATCGAGAGCCCCTATCGCAAGGTCAAGGACGGCCGGGTCACCGACGAGGTGGTCTATCTCTCGGCGATGGACGAAGGCCGCTACGCGATCGCCCAGGCCAATGTCGCGGTCGATGGCGAGGGTCGGATCACCGCCGAATTGACCAACTGCCGACAGGGCGGCGACTTTGTCATGCTGCACCCGCAGGACATCGATCTGATCGACGTCTCGCCAAAGCAGCTCGTTTCGGTCGCCGCGGCGCTGATCCCGTTTCTCGAAAACGACGACGCCAACCGGGCGCTGATGGGTTCCAACATGCAGCGCCAGGCGGTGCCGCTGATCCGCGCCGAGGCGCCCCTGGTCGGCACCGGCATGGAGGAAACGGTGGCACGCGATTCGGGGGTGGCGATCATCGCCCGCCGCTCGGGCGTCGTCGATCAGGTTGACGGGACCCGCATCGTGGTGCGCGCGACCCGCGAGACTTCCGCCGCTGCCTCCGGGGTCGATATCTATAACCTGCTGAAATTCCAGCGCTCCAATCAGAACACCTGCATCACTCAGCGGCCCCTGGTCAAGATCGGCGATCGCGTCGAGGCCGGCGACATCATCGCCGATGGTCCCTCGACCCAGCTCGGCGAACTCGCGCTCGGGCGCAATGTGTTGTGCGCGTTCATGCCGTGGAACGGCTACAATTTCGAGGATTCGATCCTGATTTCCGAGCGCATCGTCGCCGACGACGTGTTCACCTCGATCCATATCGAGGAGTTTGAGGTGATGGCGCGCGACACCAAGCTCGGGCAGGAGGAGATCACCCGCGACATCCCCAATGTCGGCGAGGAGGCGCTGAAAAACCTCGACGAGGCGGGCATCGTCTATATCGGCGCCGAGGTCAAGCCGGGCGACATCCTGGTTGGCAAGGTGACGCCCAAGGGCGAATCGCCGATGACCCCGGAAGAGAAACTGCTGCGCGCGATCTTTGGCGAGAAGGCGTCCGACGTGCGCGATACCTCGCTGCGCCTGCCGCCGGGTGTCTCGGGTACAATTGTCGAGGTGCGCGTGTTCTCGCGCCGCGGCGTCGACAAGGACGAACGCGCGCTCGCCATCGAGCGCGCCGAGATCGAGCGGCTCGCGAAGGACCGCGACGATGAGCGCGCCATCCTGCAACGCAGCTTTTCGGCACGCCTCAAGGAGCTGCTGCTCGGCCAGATCGCCGTCGGCGGTCCCAAGGGGATGCGCTCGGGGACCGAGATCACCGAGACTGTGCTCGACGAATACGCGCCCGGCTTGTGGCGGCAGTTCTCGATCCGCGACGATGCGCGGATGGCCGACATCGAGGCTCTCAAAAAGCAGATGGGCGACGCCGAGACCGAACTGACCGACCGCTTTGGCAGCAAGGTCGAGAAGTTGCAGCGCGGCGATGAGCTGCCGCCCGGCGTGATGAAGATGGTCAAGGTCTTTGTCGCGGTCAAACGCAAGTTGCAGCCGGGCGACAAGATGGCCGGGCGGCACGGCAACAAGGGCGTCATTTCGCGCATCGTGCCGGCCGAGGACATGCCCTATCTCGAAGACGGCACGCCGGTTGACATCGTGCTGAACCCCTTGGGCGTGCCAAGCCGGATGAATGTCGGCCAGATCCTGGAAACCCATCTCGGCTGGGCCGCGGCCGGTCTCGGCCGCAAGATCGGCGAAGTGCTCGACCGGGTGCGGCGCGGCGATGGCGACGGCGATCTGCGTCGCCTGCTGGGTGAGGTCTATGACGGGCCGGAGAAGAGCGAGATCGATGCGCTGGCCGAGGGCGAACTGGTCGAACTGGCCGGCAATCTCGCGCACGGTGTGCCGATGGCGAGCCCCGTTTTTGATGGCGCGCGCGAAGAGGACATCGTGGCGATGCTGGAAAAGGCCGGCCTGTCATCCTCGGGCCAGGTCACGCTCGTCGATGGCCGCACCGGTGAACCGTTCGATCGCAAGGTGACGGTCGGCTACATCTATATGCTGAAGCTCCATCATCT
>JBOHMF010000215.1:0-7336 GCA_050730055.1 Allostellaceae bacterium | reverse complement strand
GCCGCCGCGGATCATGGTCGTAGAAATCGTCGGGCAACTCCGATAGCGGGAGCAATCCTTGCGCACCGCTCTCGGCAAGGGCGACAAACAGGCCGAACTCGGCGACCCCGGAGATCCGCGCCGCAAAAACGCTGCCGATCGAACCGGAGAGCAGGATCGCGCGATAGCGGTCGAGGGCGGCGCGCTCGGCCGCGGCGGCGCGGCGCTCGGTCGCCGACAGGTGCAGGCCGAGCGCAACAAGGCTCCCGCCCGCACCGACCGGCAGACCGCCGGCCCCGGAATCGCCCCCGGCCGCGTTCGCTCCGGAAATCAAGGCGCGATGCACCAGGAGATCGGCATAGCGCCGGATTGGCGACGTGAAATGGGCGTAGCGGCGCAGGGCCAGGCCGAAATGGCCGATGTTGGATGGGCTGTAGGCAGCCTGCGCCTGGCAACGCAGAACCAACTCGTTGACAACCGAGGTGGCCGGGTTCCCGGCGACGCGGCGCAGGACGCGATTGAACAGCTCCGGCTTTGGCGCCTGACCCTTGGCCAGGGCGAGACCGGGCAATCCCAGCTCAGAGAGAAAATTGCTCAACAAAGCGAGCTTGTCCGGAGCCGGCGCGTCATGGATGCGGTACATGCAGGGCTGACGCAATGCCTCCAGTTCCTCGGCGGCGGCAACATTTGCCAGGATCATGAATTCCTCGATCAGGCGGTGGCTGTCGAGCCGCGGGGCGGGCGCGATTGCGGCCGGCCTGCCTTCGGCGTCGAGCACGACCCTGCTCTCGGGAATGTCGATCTCCAGGGCGCCGCGCTCCGCGCGGGCGCGGGCAAGCGCGGCGAAGGCACCGTAGAGGCAGGGCATCAGCGATTGCAGCACCGGCGCCGCTGCTGTTCCGGCGCGCGCCGCCTCGGCTTCCTCGTAGGTGAGCCGGGCCGCCGAGCGCATCAGACCGCGCGCGAAGCGATGCCGCCGCTTCCGACCCGCACGATCGATCCACAGATGGACGGCGAGGCAGGCGCGATCCTCGCCGGGCTTCAGCGAGCACAGCCCGTTTGACAGCGCCTCGGGCAGCATCGGCACGACGCGATCAGGAAAATAGACCGAATTGCCGCGCCGCCGCGCCTCGCGGTCGAGCGCGCTGTCCGGCCGCACATACCAGGCGACATCAGCGATTGCGACCAGGAGGTGCCAGCCCTCCGGCATCTCCGGATCGGGTTCGGCCCACACCGCGTCGTCAAAATCGCGGGCGTCGCTGCCATCGATCGTGATGAGCAGCAGGGCGCGCAGATCGGCCCGTCCATTGAGACCGATCGCTGCCGCCGCCGTGGCCTCGGCGAGAGCTGCTTCCGGAAACCCGGTCGGAATGTCGTGGCTGGCGATGGCAAGAGCGCTGACCGAGCGCGGGTCCTCGGCGGCGCCGATCCGTTCGACGACGCGCAACCGCGGTGGACCGAGCCGGCTTGTCCCGGCCGTCTCGGCGACGACAAGATCGCCGTCGGTTGCGCCGCCGGCATCGCGCGCCGACACGCGATACGCGTTCCGGTCGCGGCGGTCCGAGGGCACCAGTCGTCCGCCATCGCGGTCCTGGCGAAAGACCCCGACGATTCGGTCACTGGCCGGCTCGATCGGACGGATCAGATGGGCTTCGGTCTCGCCGTCCTCGCGCAGCGACAAGCGAGCCAGGGCACGCGCGCCCGGCGCGAGCGATCCTCCATCAGTATCCTCGATCAGCCGAAGCTCGGGCGCCAAGTCCGGCCCATCGAGGGAGCGGACGAGAGGAAGCCCGTCCTCATCACTGCCGACCCGTTCGACCATGACGATCCGATCGTCCGGCCTGCCGGCGACAAGATGGCGGCTGTCGGCGCGCACCACGCCCCTCTCGCGGGCGAACCGTCCGGCCGTTATGCGCCTGCGCTGTGGCGGGCGGCTCACCGCGCGGTCCCGCCGGAGCGGGTGCGGTCCTTGCCGCCCGCGCGGGGGGTCCGCTTCGCCTTGCTTGCGGCCCCGGCGGTGATGCCGTTTCCGGAGCGATTTTTGCTGCGCGCCGGTTTTGTCGCCGCCTTGGCGGCCTTTCCGCGCGCGGCGCGGCCGGTCCGCGTCTTGCCCTTTTCGCGCAGCAGCGCGACCGCCGCATCGAGTGTCAGGCTGTCCGGTTCCAGGGCGCGCGGAAGCGAGGCAAGGACATTGCCGTGCGTGACATAAGGTCCGTAGCGGCCGCGATAGATTGCAATGGGACCCCCTTCGGGGTGCTCGCCGAGGGTTTTGAGGGGTTCGCGGGCGGCACGGCGTCCGGCCGCCGGCTCGGCCAGCAGCATTACCGCGCGGTTGAGGCCGAGGGTCAGCACGTCGTCATCGGCGCCGAGCGAGCGGAACGCCTCGCCGTGCTTGATGTAGGCGCCAAAGCGGCCGATCCCGGCGACGATTGGCTGGCCTGTCTCCGGATGCCGGCCGAGTTCGCGCGGTAATGACAGAAGACGCAGGGCACGGTCGAGAGCGATCTCGGATGGGTCCATGCCGCGCGGAACCGCGACCCGTTTCGGCTTCTGCCCGTCTTGTGCGTCGCCGAGTTGGATGTAATGGCCATAGGGGCCCTTTTTCAGCATGACCGCGAGACCGCTCGCCGGATCGCTGCCGAGCGTCTTGTCGGCCACCCCCTCCTCACTGCCCTCGACCGCGAGCGGACGGGTGTAGCGGCAGTTCGGGTAGTTCGAGCAGCCGATAAAGGCGCCAAACTTGCCGAGCTTGAGACCGAGCCGGCCGGCGGCGCAGACAGGGCAGACGCGCGGGTCCCGGCCGCTCCCGTCATCGGGAAAGAAGTGGCGTCCGAGTTCGGTGTCGAGGGTTGCCAACACCTGGCTGATCGTCAGCTCGCGGGTGCCTTCCACCGCCCCCGAGAAATCGCGCCAGAACCGGCGCAACAGCTCCTTCCAATCGATGCGCCCGTCCGAAACTTCGTCAAGCTGGTTTTCCAGATCGGCGGTGAAACCGTATTGCACATAGCGCTCAAAAAAGCTTGCCAGAAAGGCGGTGACGAGGCGGCCACGGTCTTCCGGAACAAAGCGCCGCTTGTCGAGGCGGACATAGTCTCGATCCTGCAAGACTTGCAGGATCGTGGCATAGGTCGAGGGGCGGCCGATGCCCAATTCTTCGAGCCGCTTGACAAGGCTCGCCTCGGTATAGCGCGGCGGCGGCTGGGTGAAATGCTGCTTCGGCGCGACCGCGCCGCGGTCGAGCCGTTCGCCGTTCCGCATCGCCGGCAGGCGTGAGCCTTCGCTCTCCTCGTCGCTGGCCGGTTCGTCGCGGTCCTCCTGGTAGAGCGCGAGGAAACCGTCAAAGGTGATGACCGAGCCGACCGCGCGCAGCCGCAGGGCGCGGCTCGTATCGGCGACATCGACGGCGACCTGGTCGAGCACCGCCGAAGCCATCTGGCTTGCCACCGCGCGCTTCCAGATCAGCTCATAAAGGCGCTGATGATCGCGGTCGAGATGGCGGGCGGTCGCCTCCGGCCGGCGCGCGATGTCGGTCGGCCGGATCGCCTCGTGCGCTTCCTGCGCGTTCTTCGCCGGGGTCTTGTAGACGCGCGGCGCGGCGGGCAGGTATTTCGCCCCGAACGCTTCGCCGATCAACTGGCGCGCGGCGGCGATCGCCTCGCCCGAGATCGCGACCCCGTCGGTGCGCATATAGGTGATGAGGCCGACCGGCTCGTCGCCGAGCGCGACACCCTCATAGAGGCGCTGCGCGATCTGCATTGTGCGGGTCGCGGAAAACCCGAGCTTGCGCGAGGCTTCCTGCTGCAAGGTCGAGGTGGTGAAGGGCGGAAAGGGATGGCGGCGAACTTCGCGGCGCTCGATTGCGGCGACCGCAAAGCCGGGCGCCGAAAGGATCGCCTGCGCCGCGGCGCGCGCCTTCTCTTCGCTGTCGAGATCAAAGCGGTCGAGCCGCTTGCCGTCGAGATGGGTGAGGCGCGCGATAAAGCTCTGACCGGCCTCGGTGCGGAATTCGACCTCGATCGTCCAATACTCGCGCGTGCGAAACGCCTCGATCTCGGCCTCTCGTTCGCAGACGAGGCGCAGCGCCACCGATTGGACGCGGCCGGCCGAGCGGCTGCCCGGCAGCTTGCGCCACAGGACCGGCGACAGGGTGAAACCGACCAGATAATCGAGCGCGCGGCGGGCGAGATAGGCATCGACGAGTTCGCGGTCGATCTCGCGCGGCCGCCGAAACGCTTCGAGAACGGCGTTTTTTGTGACCTCGTTAAAGACCACCCGCTTGACCTCGAGACCCTTCAGAGCCCGCCGGGATTTGAGCACTTCGGCGACATGCCACGAGATCGCCTCGCCCTCGCGGTCGGGGTCGGTGGCGAGAAACAGCCGCTCGGCGCCGCGGGCGGCCTCCACAATCGCCTTCAGATGCTTTTCCGATTTGCCGTCGATCTCCCATGACATCGCGAAATCGGATTCAGGGAGTACCGAGCCGTCCTTGGCCGGCAGATCGCGGACATGGCCATAGCTGGCCACGACCTTGTAATCGCTGCCGAGATAGCGGTTGATGGTTTTCGCCTTGGCAGGCGATTCGACGACGACGAGGTTCATCAATTCAATTCATTCGCTCAGGCACAAAGGCGCGCCCGGCGGGAAGATCCTGGGATCTGCCCGCCGCAGCCGCGAGATGTGCCGGTTTTCGGAGTGGGGAATTCCGCCCTGGGTTCCGCATTCGATCCGTGACCGCGCCGATCTCAGCGCAGGGAGACGAGATTGCCGGGGTGCCGCTCGACCCGGCCGGCGAGTTCCAACTCCAGGAGAAGGGTGGCGACGGCCGCGGCTGTCAATTGGCATTGCCGCACCAGTTCGTCAACCGGCACCGGCGTCGGCCCCAGTTTTTCGAGGACCAGCGCGAGGCCGGCCTCGATGTCGGGGTCTCCGCGGGATTGGAGATCCCGCGGGGCGGCGGGCGCGACCGGGAGCGGCATCGGTGGCGCGGCAATATCCGTCATCGGAAGCGGCAACCGTGGCTGCGCGGATTGCACCTGCGGTCCGATCTGCGCCAGCACATCCTCGGCGGTTTCGGTCAGGATGGCACCGCTGCGCAGCAGGTCGTTGGTGCCGCGGCAGCGCGGGTCGAGCGGCGAGCCGGGCACGGCAAACACCTCGCGCCCCTGTTCGAGCGCCAGGCGCGCGGTGATCAGCGATCCCGAGCGCGCCGCCGCCTCGACCACGACAACGCCGAGCGAGAGGCCCGAGATGATGCGGTTGCGGCGCGGGAAATGGCGCGCTTTTGGCTCGCTGCCGAGCGGCAGTTCGGAGAGGATCGCGCCGCGCTCGGCGAGCGCCCTGTGGAGGGCGCGATTCTCCTCGGGGTAGACGACATCGACACCGCCGGCCTGGGCGGCGGCACTGCCGCTGTCGAGCGCGCCCAGATGGGCCGCGGCATCGATGCCGCGGGCGAGACCCGAGACGACGACAAGACCAGCCTCGCCAAGATCGCGCGCCAACGCGCGGGCGAGCTGGCAGCCATTGGCCGAGGCGTTGCGCGCGCCGACCACGGCCACCATCGGCCGGTGCAGCAACTCGGCGCGGCCCAGCAGGGTGAGGACCGGCGGGGCATCCTCGATGGCGGCGAGAGCGGCGGGATAGACCGGCTCGCCCCAGCACAAAAGCCGCGCGCCAATTCGGCCGAGCGCGGCCATCTCGGCCTCGATGGTGATTTGAGCCGGAGCGGTCACGGGGCGGCCGGCCGCACCCTTGCGGGCGAGCCGCGGCAGCGCTTCAAGCGCCGCGCGGGCCGAGCCAAAACGCCGCAGCATCGCGTGGAATGTGATCGGCCCGATCGTTTCGGTGCGGATGAGGCGCAGCCAATCGCGGCGCTCGCCGGGATCGAGTTCGCGTCCGGACAGGGCGGGGTCAGCCTTTCCCGAGAGAGATCCGGCTTTCGCTGCCGGCAATCAGGCGGCGGATATTGGTGTGGTGCCGCAGGATGATGAGGAGCGCGATGGCGGCGATCACGGCGACAATCCCCCGATCGGCGCCAAACAGCATCGCCAGGGCCGGGCTGGCGACCGCCGCGACCAGCGCAGCGAGCGAAGAATAGTGAAACACGAGCGCGATCAGCAGCCACAACAGCGCCGCCGCGAGCGCCACCGGCCAAGCCAGCGCCAGAAGGATGCCAAACCCGGTGGCGATCCCCTTGCCGCCGCGAAACCCGAGCCACACCGGAAACATGTGACCGAGGATAACCGCAACGGCCGCAGCAAGCGCCGCCTCGCGGCTGAAGAGCGCGCCAATCCCGACCGCCGCCGCCCCCTTGGCCAGATCAAGGAGCAGGGTGGCGAGCGCCAGCCCCTTGCTGCCGGTGCGCAAGACGTTGGTGGCGCCGATGTTGCCGGAGCCGATCTGGCGGATATCGCCGCGCCCGGCCGCGCGGGTCAGAACCACGCCCCAGGGGATCGAACCCAGGAGATAACCGATGAGCGCGGCGACGACGACCCCGCTTACCATCCTTGATCCTCCCTGCATGGGCGGCGGCCGAATCGCGCGCACATGGCAGGCCCGCGCCCCACACCCGGCGGCTCTCGATCGGGTCCGGAAACTCTGCCGATGTCCGAATGCATTGGTGCCAGCATACGAAAACTGCTATGCGGCGGCAAGGCTGTGCTCTCGCCTGTGGGTTGTGCAGGCCTCGGCGGGCGCGCGTCGCCCCGACAAACATGACCACGGGGCACAAGGCCGCACGCCTTGGATGGCCCCAGCGCCGCCCCAGATAATCCGCGACCGAGGTGCCCGGACGAGACCTTGGCTTTCCGCCCTATGAGGGGAATCAGTATGAACCCTGGCAAACGCGACATCATCTCCATCAATGATCTCGATAATTCCGAGATCGAGGAGATCTTCGCGCTCGCCGACGAATATTGCCGGCAATTGGCCACCCAAGAGGCACCCCATCAGATCCGCGGCCGGCTTGACAGTGCTGGCGGTTTTATCCTGGCCACCCTGTTTTTTGAGCCGAGCACACGCACGCGCTTCTCCTTCGAAGCGGCGATGCTGCGGCTGGGAGGCAACATCCTCGGTTCGACGGACACCGCGACGACCTCGGTGTCGAAGGGCGAGAGCCTCGCCGATACGGTGCGCGTCATCCAGAATTATGCCGACCTGATCGTGCTCCGCCACCCCTGCGAGGGCGCGGCGCGCGCCGCGGCGGAGTTTGCCGATATCCCGATCGTCAACGGCGGCGACGGCAGCCACGAGCACCCCACCCAGACGCTCTGTGATCTCTATACCTTGCGCAAGGAAAGACATTCGATCGCCGGGCAGAACGTCCTTCTCGTCGGCGATCTGAAAAACGGACGCACCGTTC